>DASRJS010000130.1:0-21283 GCA_035649355.1 Candidatus Polarisedimenticolia bacterium | reverse complement strand
GACGTCGAGCGACTGATCGCCGGCTGGCTCGTCGAGGAGGCACCCGGGCGCGCGCCCGATCGCATCCTCGACGCGTCCGGACTGGTCATCGATCGAACCAATCAGCGGCGCATCGTCGCCGAGTGGAGGGAACCCATGTACGTCACGATGCGCGGCCTCGTGGCCGCGGCTGTGATCGGCGCCGTCCTCATCGGCGGCGCGATCTTCTTCCTCAAAGGCGCGCCGAATGCCGACGTCGGCGCGAGCCCGACGCCCGGCGCCTCGGAAGCGGCTCCTTCGGCGACGCCGGACGCGCTGACCGATCTCAGGGCCTACCGGTCGGCACGTAACCAGATCTGCGAGGCGGCATGGCCCGCTCGAAACGCCACGGATGAGCGAGTCGGGGAGGGTCTGTACGACCCGTCGATCTCAGCGGCCGAACGTGCGACCAAGATCGACGCGATCGAGGACCAGATCAACGACATCACCAACTTCGTCAACCAGCTCGATTCGCTCACGGTCCCGGCCGCGCTTGCCACCGACGAGGCGGCGACGATCGCGCGGTATCGCGACACGATTGAGCTCATCAAGCAGGTGGTCGACTACCTTCGCGCCGGCGACCTGGTCGCCGCGGAGGCAGCCGACAACGCGACCGCCCCGTTGAGCGCGGGCATCGAAGGATTCGAGCGGCAGTACCAGCTTTCGCCCTGTCCCTGACCGCCGCTCCACCTAGACTGGCCTCCTCGAACCTCGGGGAGGCCAGTCGTCATGTATTACGTCAGCCACGGCAGCGTCCCGCGGCAGCGGCACACCCAGCATCGCGCGCCGGACGGCAGCCTCTATGCCGAGGAGTTGTTCGGGGTCGAGGGCTTCACCGGCCGAAGCTCGCTGCTCTACCACCTCGTGCCGCCCACGCGGACGCACAAGATCGAACCCGTTCGTGAGATCCGCCTGGAAGCCGCAAGCGAGAACGTCCATCGTCATCACCTGACGAAGACGGGGGCGATCGAGCCGAAGGGCGACGCGATCTCTGGCCGGATCCCGCTGTACTTCAACAACGACGTCGTGTTCGGCGTCGTGCGACCCGCCGAAGCGATGCCTTCGAACACCTTCTACCGGAACGGCATCGCGGACGAGATGCTGTTCGTCCACGAGGGCACTGGAGTCTGCGACACGGTTTTCGGGCCGCTGCGCTACGGCCCGGGCGACTACCTCGTGCTGCCGATCGGGACGACCTGGCGACTCGAGCCCGACGCCGGGTCAGAACAGCGGATGCTCTATCTCGAGGCGCCGTCGGAGATCGAGCCGCCGAAGCGCTACCGCAACGACTATGGCCAGCTCCTCGAGCACTCGCCCTACTCGCAGCGCGACCTCCATGACCCAGACGACGTCCCGGCGCGGGACGAGGAAGGCGACTTCGTCATCCAGGTTCGATCGACCGACCGGATCTCGGCCTACCACTACCGCCATCACCCGTTCGACGTCGTCGGCTGGGACGGCTACCTGTGGCCGTTCCGCTTCAACATCGCCGACTTCCAGCCGATCACCGGCCGCGTCCACCAGCCGCCGCCGGTCCACCAGACGTTCCAGGCCCGGAACTTCGTCGTCTGCTCGTTCGTGCCCCGCAAGTTCGACTATCACCCGCTCGCGATCCCCGCGCCGTACAACCACTCGAATATCAACAGCGACGAGGTCATCTACTACGTCGCGGGCAACTTCATGAGTCGTCGTGGCGTGGAGATCGCGTCGTTCACCCTGCACCCCGCCGGGATCCCGCACGGACCGCATCCGGGCACGGTCGAAGCCTCGATCGGCAAGGAGGCGACCGAGGAGCTCGCGGTCATGGTCGACACCTTCCACCCGCTCAAGCTGACGAAGGCCGCCATCGAGCTCGACGACGACCGCTATCCGTATTCGTGGCTGCCCTCGGACGACCACGCGAAGGAAGCCTCCGAGCTCGCGGAGCGAGGCCCGGAGGCGTTCCCGGACTAGGTCCGCCGCGATCAGCGGCCGTTCAGAACGCGGAGCAGCGTGTCCTCCGCTGCCGCAGGATCGATGGTCGTCAGGAACTGGATGTTGGGTAGCCCGGACGTCGGGCGGGTGAAGCCCGACTCGGGGCCTTCCGCTTCCTCGACCGCGATGCTGGCCGGGCTGAACGTGCCAATTGGATGGCCGGCGGCCAGCTCGGCAGCCAGCGGATCCCACAGGAAGTACGAGCCGTCGGTCATGAATGGGTTCGCGGTGAAGAGCTGGGCCACGACGGCGCCTGCCAGGCCAGCGCCGGGCTCCATGATGCGCGCCGCGAACTCCGGGGTGAGTGGCACTTGATTGGTCCCGTCGAGCGAGATGAACGTCGGCGTGATGCCGCTGTCGACGACGACGTTTGCCGCGCGAGGATCGACATACACGTTCCACTCGGCGACCGAGTTGCCCTCCGGGGCGCCGCAGCAAACCAGGTTGCCCGGAACATGCAGCGCCCCGCCCATGATGAACACCGGTCCCAGCTCAGCCGCCAGATCCGGGTCGGTGGTCAACGCGTCCGCGAGGTTCGTCTCGGGTCCAAGGGCCAGGACGGTCAAAGGCGCGTTGTCCCTCGCCAGGCTCGTGATGAGCTCCACCGCCGTCGATGGCGATGGCGTGCGCGAGGTTGCCTCGAGCAGGAGGCCCGAGCCCTGGTCGGCGTGCTCCCGCCAGGCGTCCGGGAACGCGTGCGACCCGGCAAGGGGCATCTCCCGGCCGCAGGCGACGGGAATGTCGGGCGCGTCGAGACGGTCGAGCAGTCGAAGCACGACGTCGACGCCTCCGGCGCAATGGGCCTCGCCCGTTCCCGAGACCGTGATCCCTGCGAGATTCACCTGGGGCGAAACGATCAGAAACGCCAGTGCAACGAGATCGTCGGCCGCGACGTCCGTGTCGACGAGCATCGTTCGCGGCACGGGCGTGTCTGCTGGACTCGGGACAACCGTGGCCACATCGGTTGGCGTCGGCTGGCTCTCGGCCGGCGGCGTCGACGGCGTCGCGCTTGGCGCGCCACTCGAACAGGCAGCGAGGACCAGCGCGACGACCGTCTCTCCGATCTGAACAGCGGGCAATCGCACGAGGCTGCCACTCCTTCGTTTGTCTCTCTTACATGAGCTCGCGGTGGGCGAATGGTCCAACGAACTGCGACCCGGTGTGAAGGGGGCCGCCTCCGAGCCCGCGGCGCGGGCCCGGAGGCGTTCCCGGATTGATCAGACTCGACGCCTAGCCCGGCGTCTGGCCCGGCTCTGGCGTCCAGACGTCCATCGTCGTGAGGATCGACTTGAGGAGCTCGACTGACCCGCCGTACCGGGCCACGCTGGGATGTGTGTCCGGGCGCCCGACCATGACGATGGTGACGCGCTCGATCGACGGATGGGCAATGAACGCTACCTGGATGTTCTCGTTTGGCACGATGAGCGCTGGGCTGCAGACCAACTGCCCCAGGCACATTGGCAACGCCGGGCCCGGGAGATCGTCGCAGAGGGTGACCAACTCGTTGCAAGCCGCCTCAGCCCAGGCCTTCAGACCTTCCAGGGTGCCGACGTCCGCACTTGCAGCGACCGGCATCCTCCACACGGCCAAGGCAACCCCACCCGCATCCGGACCGACCACTCCTTCCTTGTACGCAGATTCCTCGAACGTGTCGCCCTCCTGCCATTCGCGGGTCGCCGATGAACCGACGGTCCAGTCGTCCGGGTACCCGAAGTCGAACTCGTAGATCTCTGAGGTGTAGGTGGTCCACGCAGTGATCCCCGGTGCGATCTCCGATGGGCTCGGAGACGGGGCGAGCGTCGAAGAAGGAGAAGGAGACGGAGAAGGCGACTGGCCGCCAGTGCCGTTAGGCCCGGGCAGATTCAGGTAGATGACGGCGACCGCGATCACGCCCACAAGGGCGGCCGTGGCCAGGCGAACGGTGTTGGGCATAGGATTGAACCTCCACGGCACCGGCAAGCGGCGCCGCTGTCGGGTCCGGGCAATGTCGGCGAGGGCGGCATCGACGACGCGGTCGGGAAGCCGATCGGCTTCGGGCGCCAGGTAGGCGTCCAGGATCCGCTCGGTCGTGCTTCGTCCGGTCATGACGACTGTCCTCCCGCAACGGCGGTGGGCCGTGCGTCTGCTTCGAGCAGGGCCCGCATCGCCCGGTGGGCGTAGTGGAGCCTCGAGCGGGCGGTCCCGGCCGGGATGTCAAGGACATCGCCGATCTCGTTCAGGCCCAGCCCGAGGTAGTGGTGGAGCACGAGGATCGCCCGCTGCTCGGGCGGCAGGCGCCGGAACCCGCGGTCGACCTCGTCACGATCGAAGAGCGAGGTGATTTGATCCGGTCCGGCCGGCCAATCGAGCGGCAGGACGCGGATGGTGGAGATCAAGGCACGCTTCTGGCGTGCCTCTGCGTAGCAGGCGTTGACGAGCGTCCGTTTGAGCCAGCCGTCGAACCGGTCCGGATCGCGGAGGCGGGGCAGCTCGCGCCAGGCGATCACCAGCGTCTGCTGAACTGCATCCTCGGCCAGATCGACGTCGCGGAGGATGCGGCGCGCCATCCCGAAGAGCACGTCCCCGCGCGACCGCGCCAGGATGGCGAATGCCTCCTGATCGCCGCGCTGGGCCTGCTCGACGAGGTCGCGATCCACTCATCCGCCCTCTCGGTGGCGCGCATCGGGTGCGCCGTCCGAGGGTAAGAGTCGCCGCGAGAGGCGAGTGTTCAAATATTCGAGCGGAAGAATCCAGACGCCCCCGGACTCGCGGAGCGAGGCCCGGAGGCGCTTTCCGGACTGAGTCAGTGCGACCGGCGACCGATCAGTCGGTCGGTTCGATCACGAGCGTGTCGACCATCGCCTGCATCTCGGCGCGGACGTCCGCCGAGGTTCCCGGGCTGGTCGCCACGTCGACGACCAATCGAGTCCCCGCGACGTCGAGGATCCACAGCTCCAGCTGCTCGCCGTTGTCGGGCGCGCGAACGAACTCGACCTGGCGATACAGGGCCATGATGCAGTCGATCCCTTCGGTGTCGATGACGAAGCTCAGGTGGGTGCCGCTGAAGCCGCTCAACGTCACGTCCTCCTGCGCTGAATCAGTCACGTGCGGCAGATTCGCCAGCGCGTCGACGAGATCCGCGACGGTCGAATCGAGGGGCCGCGAGGTGCCCTCGTCGCAGGGATCGCCATACACGACCGTGGGCTGTCGGAAGCCAAGGCTGGCGCCGTTGGGAGCCTCGCTCTCCGGAAGCGAGACAAAGAACCCGCCGCCCTCCCAGCCTGAAGGGACGGTCAGGGTCACGCGCAGATTTGTCCCCAGGTAGCTGTATGTGCCGGGGGCGAGCGGGCCAGCCTGAGGGAGCGCCGGTGCGACCGACGCGCTCGGGCTGGCCGCGATCGTCGGTGACGGCGATGCCGACGGCGACGGCGATGGCCCGGCGACGTCGCCCCGGCCGGGCAGGTTGAGGTAGATGACGCCGAGCGCGATCACGCCGATCACGGCGGCCGCTGCCAGGCGGACTGACATGGGCATCGTTTGGAACCTCCGAGGCACGCGCAGTGCGCGCCGCTGTTGGGTTCGGTCGACCGCGTCGAGGGCGCGCACAAGGGCCAGGTCGGAGACGCGCTCCGGCCCTTCGCCGAGGAACGAGTCGAGGACGCGTTCGAGTTCGGTGCGGCCGTTCATGAGCTGCTCTTTCGCGTGGTCGCCGCGGGCCGTGCGGCAGCGTCGAGCGCAGCACGCATGGCCCGATGGGCGTAGTGGAGCTTGGATCGAGCCGTGCCGGCCGGGATGCCGAGGGTTTCGGCGAGCTCGGTCGGCGTCAGCCCGATGTAGTGGTGCAGGACGAGGATCGCCCGCTGCTCGGGAGGCAGTCGCCGGAACCCGCGTTCGAGCTCATCGCGATCGGCGAGCTGGCGCGTCCCATCCTCGATCTGGGGTCCCTCGACCGGCAGAACTCGGATGTTCGTGCCCCAGTCCCGCCGTCGGCGCGCTTCCGCATAGCAGGCGTTGACGAGGAGGCGATTGAGCCACGCGTCGAACCGATCCGGATCGCGGAGTTGAGGCAGCTCACGCCAGGCGATCACCAGCGCCTGCTGCATCGCATCCTCGGCTCGGTCGACGTCGCGGAGGATCCGATGGGCGATCGCGTAGAGCTGGTCGCTGCGACCGCGAGCCAGGACGCCGAATGCGTCCCGATCGCCCCGCTGTGCCTGCTCGACGAGATCGCGGTCCACCGCTGCCCTCGAGACGAGCGCCCGTCGGGGGCGCCGTTCCAAGGCTACTGAGTCAACGGCAGGCCGCAGCGTTCAATCATCATGACTGGAAAGCCTCCGAGCTCGCGGAGCGAGGCCCGGAGGCGTTGCGTGACTGGAGCGATCGACGCGCTACGGTGCCCGATCAGGCAGGCGGCCCCAGCCGCGCCAGCGGAGGTCGTACTCGCTGTCGACCGTCAGGAGCCGGCTGTAGCCGGAGCCGTCGGCGTGGGCGACGAACATGCCTGCACCCAGAGCGTCGTTCCCTTCGAAGACGAGCATCGACGAGTCCGGAGACCAGACCCCGCAGCACGAACCGGTGGTGGTCGTGATCCGATGCGCGTCTGAGCCGTCGGGACGGACGAGCCAGATGTCATTGCCGGCCTCGCCGTGGAAGTCATAGGCAATCCAGGCCCCGTCAGGCGACCAACGTGCGCTCGTCATGTTTTCCGAATATGGCGTGATCGCCGTGGCGTCGCCGCCCGCGACATCGACAACGTACGCGCGCGAAAGGGAGCTGAACCCATCGCCTGATGGGTCGTAGGCAGAGAAGGCGACTCGCGTCCCGTCCTGCGACCAGCTGGCGCCGGCCCCGAAGATGTCGTCGACGGTCACGCCGACGCCATCCGGGCTCAGCCGTCGGAGGCCCGCGCCATCGAGGCCGATGACGTACAGCTCTCCGGTGTGCTCGCTGTTCGCCGCGGTTCGGATGAAGAGCAGCTCGGTGCCCTGGGGCGAGAAGGCGATGGGGATGTCCGATTGTCCACCCGGGGCGGAGGTGAGTCGCCTGAGGTCCCCACGGATGCCGCCGCCGCCGTTTGCGATGGAGAGGTAAATACCGGACTTGCTCGGATCGCCGTCTGCCCAACCCTCGAATGCCAGGTTGGCGTCGCGCGACCAGGCGCGTGGCGCGAGATTCAGGCCCGGTGCGAAGTCGGACCACGGCTCCTCCGAGAAGCTGGACTTGACCGGCAATCCCAGGATCGCCGGAACGAGCCGGCCATCGACATCTTGGCCGACTGCAGCCGCCCGCCCGTCATGCAGCACAGCCAGACAGCATGAGCCGGCGTCCGAGAGGAGTTGCAGGTCGGATCCATCGGGCGCGATGGCGTACAGGCGGTCAGAGTCGGTCGCCTGATCGTGGAGCCCGAAGACGATCGTCCCATCCGCCTGGACGCCCGGCCAGACTTCGAGCCCGAGCAGCTGGGTCGGCTCGGGCGAGCTCAAAGACGCCGCAGGCGAACTCGTCGACGTCGACTCGGGGCTCGCAGAAGGCGTCGGCGTCGGCGACAGGGTCCCGACGGAGGGCCCCAGGACATAGATGGCGCCGCCGATTGCGACGGCGGCGATGAGGACCGCAGTCGCGGTCCGCGCAAAGGGCGTCATCGTGTTGATCCTCCAGGGCGCCCATACAGAGCGCCGGCGTTGGGTGGTCGTAGGGAGGGCGGCCGCAATCGCGCGCCGTGTCACGTCCGGGAGGTCGGTCGGGCCCTCATCGAGCCACGCTGAGACGATCGTTTCGGGATCGCGTTCGATGGTCATGCCGATCGGACCTCTCGAGTGCCCACGCGGACATCCGCAAGCGAGTCACGGAGGATCCGGGTGGCGTAGTGCAGGCGCGACTTGGCCGTGCCGAGCGGGACGCCCGTGGCCTCGGCGATCGAGGCCAGCGGCAACCCCGCGTGGTGATGCAGGACGACGACGGCGCGATGCTCCGGAGACAACCGCCCGAAGGCGCGCTCCAGGGCATCGCGATCGTCGACAGAAACGGTCTCGTCCGGACCACCCGGCCCGTCGGCCGGGAAGACGCGGATGTGCGAGCTCCAGCGCCGGTACCGGCGCAGCTCCTCGTAGCAGGCATTCACGACGAGCCGATGGAGCCAGGGTTCGAAGCGCTCGGGGTTTCGCAGCCGGGGCAGCTCGCGCCACGCGAGGAGGAATGCCTGCTGGACGGCGTCCTGGGCCCGCTCGACATCGCGCAGGATCCGGTAGGCGATGGCGTAGCAGCGGTCACCGTCCAGGTCGACAAGCTCCGTGAAGGCGACGTCGTCGCCTCCCATCGCTCGTTCGACCAGCCTCTCTCGCACAGACGTCCTCTCCGACGGCGCCCGGTCGGGCGCTTCGCCGACTAGAGATGGTGGCGGAACCCGAAAGGTTCAGATGGCCGAATCGAAAGCGCCCCGGCCGTTCCGGCCGGGGCGCTCGAGAAGCGCGAGGAGGTCAGCGGGTCAGGCGCCGCAGGTTGCGGGCTGCGCCTCGTCGATCCGGCGGGCGAAGCCCTCCGGGACCAGTGACGTCACATAGACGATCGTTTCGACGAGGCCTTCGTTCTTGACGACGTGAATGTCGCCGCCGTTGTCAACGAAGCCGTGACCGGCGGAAACGACGTGGCCGGTGCATGTCGGGTCCGATGCCAGATAGAGCGTCAGCGCGCCGGTCTTGACGACGACGAGGCTCGGGCCGGGATGGGAGTGCCAGCCGAACGTCCCGCCTGGAGCGATCTTGTTCTCCAGCACGTAGATCTGGGTCGAGCCTTTGGTCTTGATCCGGGCCTGCCAGAAGCTGGTGCTTTCGGAGGGGTCGGTGTCCGTCAAGGTCGTCGCGTCGATGTCGTCGAACTGGCCGACGGCAAACAGGGTGCTGACGACGCCCGAGCCGGGCGTGGCCTGGACGAAGCCAGCTGTCGCCATAACCGCGAGGAGGGTGATGGTGAGGGCGAGGATGTGCCTGGAGCGCATGTCAACGTTCCTTTCAACAGGCGCACTCCACAAACGCGGAGCCGCATGTCACTGGTAGGTTCGGGTGCAGTGCACGCTGTCAACGGGTATGGCGTCAGCGGCGAGCCGATCGTTCATCCCGCTTGGAGTGGGCGGCAGCGGTTGCCGGGTCAGGGCGCCGCGCTGGTCTCGGGTGCCGGGCCGGCCGGCCGCAAGGTCATTGTTGAGAGGAAGGCTTGGACAAGACGGATACCGGCCCGCTCGACGAGGTCTCGGTCCATCTCACCCTGGGCTATGCCGCGGCGCGTGGCCGCGGTCTACTCATGATGAGGGTGCCCCTCGCGGGTTTCGTTCAATTCGTACGGAGGAGCAGGAAACGTCCCGGCCCGTTCGGGCCGGGACGCCTCATCAGGGCGTGGGGACGGCGTCAGTTCACGATCGCTCCTGGGTCGATTCGAAGGACGAGATTTCGGTCCATCGCGCTGACCCATAGCGAGTCGAATGCCTCGAGCAGTGGGCCGAGAGTCCCGTAGTCCGTGTCAATCGAGTCCGTGATCTCGTTCGTCGTCGGGTCGATTCGGTGGATGGTGCCGTCCTCCCAGCCGCTCGCCCAGATCGCGCTCGACCCGATCGCGATGCCACCAACGAGGGAGCGCATCTTGATCGTCGCCGCGATCGTGTTTGTCGCCGGATCGACGCGATAGATCGCCGAGAGCTCCCGGGACAGCACCCAGACCGCCCCGAAGCCGACCGCCAGACCGCTCGCGAACGGAGTCTTCACCGAGATCTCGGAGACCTTCGTGTTCGTTGCCGGATCAATCCGGTACAGGATGCCGCCGGATGCCTCGCCCGCGACCCAGATCGCGTCCGTCCCGATGGCGACGAGGAAAGGACTTGGGCCGAGCTCGATCTCGGCCTTTCGAGTCAGGGTCGCCACGTCGTAGCGGAACACTCGTCCGAGCCCTGGGCTCACAATCCAGAGGTCCTGCTCGTCGGCGGCCACGCCGCACGCGTCCGGTATTTCAATCTTGCCGAGCACCGCCCCGTTCTCGGGATCGACCTTGGTGACGACATCGGCATGAGCATTCGTTGCCCAGACTGCGCCGCCACCACTGCTGACAACGCAGTGCGCCGTCACGTCCTCGAGCCTCTCGACCTCACGGTCCTTGGCCGGATCGATGCGGCTGACGATGTTCGCCCGGTGACCCTCAACCCAGATCGCGTTGGCGGTCGCCGCGAGGGTATTCGGACCTTCGGCGACGGGGATTTCCGTCACCGTCCCCGGCGGTAGCGTGGGGGCCGCTGCTGTCGGCGACGCCTCCGGGCTCGCCTCGGTGGTCGGCGTCGGGGCGCCGCCTCTGCCACTGCACCCGACGAGGCTCAGTGTCAGCGCTGCGGCTGCGAGGATCCGGCGTGGATTCATCTGACAGCTCCCTTCGCTACAGGTCGCAGAGCGTCGCGAAATCGAACTCGCCATCGAAGACCGGGTGGTTACCGCTCTCGGCGAACACCTCGCGGGTCGTGAAGTCGAACACCAGGCGCCCGACGTCGTGCACGGATATGCCCTCGCCGTACAGCACGACGTGCCAGCGGTTGCCGGTCACCATCGCCACCGTGCCCTCGATGAGGCGAACCGTGACGGCGTGCTCGCGGCCGATGACCGTGTCGCGGTCGTCGCTTCGGTACAGCCAGCCGTCGATGACGGCGTGCATGCGGGTTGTGCCGTCGGGGTAGTGGATGAGCGTCGCCGAGAAGGTCGCGACCTCGCGGATGTGGTACGAGCCGCAGTCGACGACGACATCGTCGGTGGGCGGATCGCTGAAGGCTTCGAACGTGGGCGCGGCAGCTGCTGTAGGGACCACGGTCAGCGTCAGTGCCAGTGCGCTAAGCGCCAGGGCGACGGACGAGCGGCGTGTGATCACATGCATCGGAAGGACCTCCTTGGCGCAATTCGGCCGCGCCGGGCCAGTCGAAATGAGCGGGACGATGCCCGCGGACAGGGGTGATCGCTGGAGCCGGACCCGCGTGTAGCGGCTCGAGCTAGGGAAAGTCGAAGGAGCGCAGGAACGCGTCGCCGTCGACGCCCATCGTGGCCCAGGCTGACTCTGGCCCCGTGGCAATCGCGGTCACGGGCTGACCATCGACCTCGGTCACGAGGATGAGAACGTGGTCGCCCGGCGCGTAGCCGATGGATCCCCCGCTCTCGAAGTTGCAGCCCGTTGCGTTCGGGCAGAAGACGTTGATGGCGTTGCCGGCGTTGTGGAACGCATCGAGGGGCACGGTGCCCTCGAGGAGCGTTCCGCTTGCTGATCCGAGCGTGACTGGCGTGATAGACGAGATGACGAGGTCGCTGCGACCCTGGAGCCAGGTGACGATGTCTGCCGGGACGACCTCCACCGTGCCGCCCTCGGCGAAGACGGCACTGGGCCGCACGACACCGAGCGCTGCGAAGGTGGCCGCGGAGTGTTCCAGGAAGGCGAACGGGGGCCCGTCGATTCCGAACGTGATGCTCGCGCTACCCGTGAAGGTGAACGCGGGCTCGAAGTCGGGAAAGACGTAGCGGACGCCTGGGGTGAGTGCTCGGCCTTCGACGGCAATCGTGGCGCCCGCGATGCGCGGTGTCGGCGTCGGTCGGACCGTCGGTTCGACGGTTGGCGACACGGTTGGCATAGGCGTTGGACCGCCGACATCGTTGCGACCGGGAAGGTTGACGTAGATCGCGCCGAGCACGGCCAGGGCGATGACGGCCGCCGCGGCAAGTCGAAGGACGCCGGCGTTCCGGTCGAACCCCCACGACACCGGCAAGCGGCGTCGCTGTGAAATGGAGGGGATGGCGGCCAGGACGGTCGCCAGCGCCTGGTCTGGCGCCTGGTTCGGGTCGTGTTCGAGCCAGTCCGCGATGCGACTGTCGAAGGACGGATCGGTCGAGTGGTTCATGCGCTTCGCCCCCGGGTCGTCGCGACGGACCCAGTGTCTGCGTCGAGCACGGTCCGCAGCTGACGGACCGCGTAGTGAAGGCGGGACCGCGCGGTCCCGACGGGGATGCCAAGGGTGTCCGCGATCTCCGTCAGCGGATACCCGAGGTGATGGTGGAGCACGACGACCGCGCGCTGTTCCGGTGACAGCCTGCGGAAGGCTTGCTCGAGCTCGTCCCGTGCGGCGACGGAGCGCGCCACGTCAGGAGCGATCAAAGGATGTTCCGGAATGACCTGCATGCGGGCGACGAAGCGCCGCTGGCCTCGCGCTTCCGTGTAGCAGGCGTTGACAACGAGGCGATTCAGCCACGCCTCGAAGCGCTCGAGGTCACGGAGGTTCGGCAGGCCACGCCACGCGCCCAGGAGCGCCTGTTGCGTGGCGTCCTGCGCACGGTGTGGGTCGCGCAGGATGCGATGGGCGAGGGCGTAGCAGCGATTGACGTACGTGGCCGCGAGAGTCCCGAAGGCGTCCCGATCGCCGCGCGCCGCCCGCTGCACGAGGTCCGATTGCACAGGGAATTGCGATCCCTCGCCTGGCGGCCCATTCGGCCGCGTCACTGAGTATGGAACCGGCGACGCGCGATTCGTTCAGAGCAGAAGACGCCTCCGGGCTCGCTAGGCGAGATCCGGAGGCGTTCCCTACCGCGCCGGGCTACCCGGACGCGAGGCAGCCTGCCGCAGTCGACCGTGGCCTTGCATCCTCGGGCCACACGCACATCGTCGAGAGGAATGCTTCGAGCAGCCTGCGTCCGCCGCCATAGGGCGCAACGGACGGGTCATTGTCGGTTCGCCAGATGCTGACAACAACCATCTCGCCGTTGTAGTAGCCGCCGCTGAAGAACGCCTGGGTGTCCCAATCGCTTGATGCGAGGAGGAGGCCCGGATGACAGTCGTAGATCTCGATGCACAAGCGGACGGCTCGATCGTGAGTAGGGGTGCACCTCGTGCCGCCACCTGCGGCCTCGCAGTACGTCTCGAGCCACGCTTCGACCTGTTCCCAGGTCTCGCCGTCGACGTACTCGAAGGGCACCGACCAGATGCTTACGCGGACGCCCAGACCGTCGGCCGCCCCGGACGTGTAGAACGCATCCGCGGCCGAGCTCATCGGATCCGCTGCGTCAGTTTCGAGGTCCCAAGCGCGTTCCGCTGGCTCGACAGACCAGTCGCTTGGGTGACCGATCTTGAATCCGTACTGAGCGGATGTGTACGGTGTCCAGGTCGTGGTGTCGAGAAGAACGTTCGGGGTCGGCGATGGTGTCGGGCTCGGCACGGCTGTCGCGGTCGGGCTCGGTTCCGGGGTCGTGTGGCCGGGCCCAGGGGCCGGCCGGAAAATCGTCATCGCAGCCAGGCCGCCGATCGCGATCACCGCGATCACGGCGGCCAGGCGCACCTGAATAGGCATGGCTGAGGTCCTCCGCGGGAACCGAAGGTCCCGTTCCTGGGGTGTCGTCCTGACGGCCAGGAGGACGGCATCGACCGCCGGCCGGGGAGTCTCGTCGGACCCCTCGGACAGCCAATCGTCAATGGCGCGTTCGAAGACCCGGTCGTCGTTCATGCCGGTCGCCCTTCCTGGAGCTGGGTCTGCGCCCGGTTCGCCTCGAACACGATGCGCAGCGCGCGGGTTGCGTAATGGAGCCGCGAACGCGCGGTGCCGTCCGGAATGCCGAGCGACTCGGCCACCGCCACGAGGGGCAGGCCCACGTGGTGGTGCAGGACGAAGACCGCGCGCTGGTCGAGCGGCAGCGTGCCGAAGGCACGGTCCAGCTCGTCGCGATCGGAGATCGAGGTGATGGCATCCGTGCCGTCGGCGCGGTTGGCCGGGATGACCCGGATGAGCGTCGACCAGCGCCTGGCCCGCGGGGCTTCCGCATAGCAGGCGTGGACGAGGATCCGGAAGGCCCAGGCCTCGAAACGGTCGGGCTCCCGAAGGTGGGGCAGCTTGCGCCAGATGGTGACGAGGGCGTTCTGCAGAACGTCCTCGGCCAGCCCCGGATCTCGCAGGATCCGCCGGGCGACACCGAAGAGCACGTCGCTGACCTGGTGCACCAGATCCGCGAAGGCCTCCTGGTCGCCTCGACCGGCCCGCTCGACGAGGTCTCGGTCCATCTCACCCTGGGCTATGCCGCGGCGCGAGGCCGCGGTCTACTCATGATGAGGGTGGCCCTTGCCGATTCCGTTCAGTCGCGCGCGTGCCAATCAGTTCGATCATCATTCCAGCCATGACCTTCCGAGACCGCGTCCTCGCTCGAGAGCTGCTGTACGGGCTCTTTCTCGACCTCGACTCGCCGGCCTCCGCCGAGCTCGCGGGCCACGCCGGCTACGACTGGCTGCTCGTGGACCTCGAGCATGGGGCGACGACCGAGGCGTCCCTCCAGGCGCACCTCTATGCCATCGAAACGACCGGTGCCGCGGCCCTCGTCCGGCCACAGTCGGGCGAGCGGATGCGGATCGGGCGGGCGCTGGACGTGGGGGCGCGAGGGATCATGGTTCCGAGGCTGAACTCCGCGGCCGAGGCGGCCGAGGCGCTGACGTTCCTGCGCTACCCGCCGGACGGCATTCGCGGCGTCGCGACGCGGACCCGCGGTGCAGGGCTCGGGACGCGCTCGCACGCCCAGATCCGCGAGGTCAACCAGGAGATCGTCGGGATCGTCCAGATCGAGTCGCCCGGCGGGCTGGCCGAGGCTGACGTGATCGCCGCGATCGACGGGGTCGACGTGCTCTTCGTGGGGCCGGCGGATCTGACCCACTCGCTGGGGATCGCCGGCCAGTTCGACCACGCGCGCTACCGCGAGGCGCTCGATACGGTCGCGGCCGCGTGCCGCAACCACGGCAAGGCGGCGGGGATCCTCGTCTACGACACCGCAGTCGTGCCGAACCTGCGCGAGCGCGGCTACACGTTCATCGGCATCGGTGCCGACGGTGCGTTCGTCGCGGACACGGCTGCCAGGGCGCTCGCTGCGGTTCGAACCTAGCGCGATTCGACGCCCTCGCCCTACTCGTCCGCGAGCCGAAGTTCGCGCGCGGTCGCATTCGACCCCGGTCCGGTCTGGGCAAGGACGACGCCGCCGAGGATCAGCGCCCCGCCGATGAGCTGGACGAGGGTCAGCGACTCGGCGAGGAAGAGCGCCGCGAGGCTGATCGTCCAGATCGGCTCGATCGTGCTCAGGAGCGAAGCCTGCGCCGCCCCGATCCGCCGCGCGCCGGCGTAGAAGGTCTGGATCGCGACGAACGTCGACACGAGGCCGATCGCGAGCATCGCCGGCTGGACGGAGCCCGGCACCTCCGACGGCAGCATCGGCTGCCCGAGGGCGATCGCCCCGACGACGTAGGACATCGCGGTCGCCGACATCATCAACGCGCTCGCCGCGGCGGGCTCGAGGCCGCCCGTCGTCGCCTCGCCGACGGTCGTCCGCCGCTCCCCGGAGAGTCTCGCGGCCAGCACGATCCAGACCGCGTAGATCACGGGCGACGCCGCGATCAGGATCAAGCCAACGCCGTCCACCTCGTCCGACGCCGGCATGCTGCCCACGGCCAGCGCCACACCCACGAGGGCGAGACCGAGCGCCGCCCACGCCCGAATGCCAGTCAACGCCTGCCCCACGCGAAGCGACAGCACCGCCACCAGGGCCGGGTAGACGTAGACGATTAGCGCGGCCAGCGACACCGGCACCGTCTCGAGGCCGGCGAAGTAGGTGGCGGAGTTGCCCGTGTAGAGGACGCCGAGCGCGAGGGCGACGACGATCGCCCGCCGGTCTACGCGTCGCAACGCCGCTCGGCGACTCGGCGAGCCCAACAGCCAGGCCCACGCCAGCGCCGCCCCCACGACGAACCGCCAGACCATGAGCGTGTGCCAGCCGACGCCCTCGGCGTAGACCGGCTTCGCGATCAGCCCGCCCGAACCGAACGCGCACGCGGAGACGAGCACCAGCCCGATCCCGATCGCCCGGCCTCGATCCATGGCGGCGGAGGCTATCAGGGCTAAACTCCGGGCGATGACGCAACTCACGGAGCGGGCCGTCGCCTCGCGCGTTCCGAGCCTGGCCGAGGAGAAGCTCAAGGTCCTCAGCCGGCACGATCCGCTGACGGTCATGCCGGGGACGAGCCTGGCCAGCTGCGTCGAGCGCATCCAGGGCGCCGGCACTGGCGATTCGGTGTTCGTGACCGAGGACGGCGAGATCGGCGGCAGGCTCCTCGGTGTCCTGACCGAGCGCGACATCTTCGCGAAGCTCGTCGACGCGGACGCGGACCTGAGCCGCGCTGTCGAGGCCGTGATGGTCGCGCATCCGTGGACGCTCCATCTCGACGAGCCCATCAGCCACGCGATCGAGCTCATGCAGGGCGGCAAGTACCGCAACGTGCCGCTCGTCGACGGAGACGGCAACCTCGTCGGCGTCGTTCGCCCGGTCGACGTCCTGAAGTACCTCGCCGAGGCGTTCCCCGAGGAGCTGCTCAACCTCCCGCCGCGCCCGCATCAGAGGATGAAGGAGTCCGAGGGGGCGTGACGAAGCAGCGCGGTCGGGCGTGACCGAGACACTCGAGAGGACGCTCCCCGAGCGCGAGCTCGAACGGGTCACGATCCGTTTCGCCGGCGACTCCGGCGACGGGATGCAGCTGACCGGCAGCCAGTTCACGCGAACCGCTGCGGTCTTCGGCAACGACATCTCGACGCTGCCGGACTTCCCGGCCGAGATCCGCGCCCCGGCCGGCTCACTGCCCGGCGTGTCCGGCTTCCAGCTGAGCTTCTCGTCGACCGACATCCATACGCCGGGCGACGCGCCGGACGTCCTCGTGGCGATGAACCCGGCCGCGTTGAAGTCGAACCTCGTCGACCTGCCGCCGGGAGGCGCCCTGATCGTCAACGAGGACGCCTTCACGCCCCAGAACCTGACAAAGGTCGGCTACACGGCGAACCCGTTGACCGACGGCTCGCTGAAGGCCTGGAACGTCATCGCGGTTCCGATCTCCACGATGAACGCCCGATCGGCCGAGGGTCTCGAGCTGACGAACAAGCAGGTCGACCTGACGAAGAACTTCTTCGCCCTCGGCCTGATGTTCTGGCTGTACGAGCGCGACCTCGAACCCACGCTCGCATGGATCGACGAGAAGTTTGGCAAGCGGCCGGTCATCGCCGAAGGCAACGCCAGGGCCCTCAAGGCCGGCTACAACTACGGCGAGACGACCGAGGTCTTCCACGAGCGCTTCATCGTCCCGCCCGCGAAGCTCGCGCCCGGCCGCTATCGGAACCTCACCGGCAACGAGGCGGCCGCGATGGGCTTCGTCGCCGCGGCCCAGCTGGCCAAGCGGACCCTCTTCTACGGCTCCTACCCGATCACGCCGGCCTCGGACATCCTCCACCAGCTCGCGGGCTACAAGAACTTCGGCGTCGTGACGTTCCAGGCCGAGGACGAGATCGCCGCCATCGGTGCGGCGATCGGCGCCAGCTACGGCGGCTCGCTTGGCATGACCGGCACGTCGGGGCCCGGGATCGCGCTCAAGAGCGAAGCGCTCGGTCTCGCGATCATGGTCGAGCTGCCGCTCGTCGTCATCGACGTGCAGCGGGCCGGCCCGTCGACGGGCATGCCCACGAAGAACGAGCAGGCGGACCTTCTCCAGGTGATGTTCGGCCGGAACTCGGACTCGCCGGTCGCGATCGTCGCCCCGGCCACGCCCGGTGAGTGCTTCTACATGGCGATCGAGGCGTGGCGCATCGCCCTCAAGTACATGACTCCGGTCGTCTACCTCTCTGACGCGTTCGTTGCGACGGGGGCGGAGCCGTGGCCGGTGCCTCGGATTGCGGACCTGCCGGACATCTCCGTCTCGAATCGGACTGAGCGCGAGGGCTTCTTCCCGTACCTGCGCGATCCGGACACCCTTGCCCGGCCGTGGGCCGTGCCGGGCACGCCGGGTCTCGAGCACCGGATCGGTGGCCTCGAGAAGGCCGACGTCACGGGCAACGTCAGCTACGACCCGGACAACCACCACCTGATGCAGACGCTGCGGCGCGACAAGATCGCGGGCATCGCCGACGACATCCCGCCGCTCGAGGTCCACGGGCCGTCCGAGGGCGACCTCCTGATCCTCGGCTGGGGCTCCACGTACGGTGCGATCCGCAGCGCCGTCGAGCGGCTGCAGGCGGCTGGCAAGAGCGTCGCGCACGCCCACCTCCGCCACCTGAACCCGTTCCCGGCGAATACCGGCGACGTCGTTCGCGCCTACAAGCGGGTGCTGATCCCGGAGGTCAACCTCGGCCAGCTGCTCATGCTCATCCGGTCGCGCTACCTCGTCGACGCGGTTGGCTTCAACCGCGTTCGAGGCAAGCCGTTCCGGATCGCCGAGATCGAAGCGGAGGCGGAGCGATTGCTCGCCGAGAGGAACGGCACGCGATGACCGAGACCAACGGCGACGTCGCGCTCTCCCCGGAGAACGCCGCCACGCTCGAGGGCCTCAAGGCGCTGCCGGTGCTGACGCGAAAGGACTTCGTGTCGGACCAGGAGGTCCGGTGGTGCCCCGGCTGCGGCGACTACTCGATCCTCGCCCAGACCCAGAAGGTCATGCCGGACTTCGGCTACCCGAAGGAGAACATCGTTTTCATCAGCGGCATCGGCTGTTCGGGCCGGCTGCCGTACTACATGAACACCTACGGCTTCCACACGATCCACGGCCGTGCCCCCACGATCGCGACCGGCCTCAAGGCCTCGCGGCCGGACCTTATGGTCTGGGTCATCACCGGCGATGGCGACGCGCTCTCGATCGGCGGCAACCACCTGCTCCATGCGATGCGCCGCAACGTCGACATCCGGGTCGTGATGTTCAACAACCGGATCTACGGGCTGACGAAGGGCCAGGCCTCGCCGACGTCGGAGTTCGGGAAGGTCACGAAGTCGAGCCCGTACGGCACGATCGACTATCCGGTCAGTCCGCTCGCCGTCGCGCTCGCCGCCGAAGCCAGCTTCATCGCGCGGTCGGTCGACACCCACACCGAGCATCTCCAGCGCACGCTCGAGCGCGCGGGCGCGCACAAGGGCTCGACCTTCGTCGAGGTCCTCCAGAACTGCAATATCTTCAACGACGGGGCCTACAAGGAGTTCACGGACCGCGAGGTCCGCGACGACCGGATGCTCGTCCTCGAGGCCGGCGAGCCGATGATCTTCGGCAAGGACCGCGACCGCGGCCTGCGCCTGAACGGTCACAAGCCCGAGGTCGTGACGATCGGCGAGAACGGCATCACCGAGGCCGACATCCTCGTCCACGACCCGACCGACCCGTTGATCGCGTACATGCTCGCGACCATCTACTGGCCGGAGTTCCCGGTGCCGGTCGGCGTGATCCGCGACATCTCGCGGCCCACGCTGGACGCGATGATCGCGGCCCAGCTCGAGCAGGCGGTGGCCGCGCGCGGCAAGGGCGACCTCCAGAAGTTGCTCGACAGCGGCGAAACCTGGACCGTGGAGTAGGGAGGCGAGCGCGGCATGCAGTGCCCTGTCTGCCACTTCGGCAACTTCCCCGGCGACGACACGTGCGCCAACTGCGGCGCCGACCTCTGGGCGGTCGACGTTCCGGAACCCGCCACCGGCTTCCACGGCAAGCTCCTGGGTGCCCACCTGGACGAGCTTGGTGCGCCGGCCCCGCAGACCGTCGCCGCGGGGAGCGGCGTTGACGCGGCCCTGGCGCAGATGCACGCCGGCGGGCTCGATTGCCTGCTCGTCATGGATGGCTCGCGCCTCGTCGGCATCTTCACCGACCGAGATGCGGTGCTGAAGCTCGCGGGTCAGCCGCGCCGCGCCACGTCGATCGACGAGGTGATGACCCGCGACCCGGTCGTTCTCCGACACGACGATCCCATCGCCGTCGCCATCAACAAGATGGCGGTCGGCGGCTTCCGGCACGTTCCGATCGTGGACGGCGGTCGCCCGACGGGCGTCGTGTCGGCGAAGGACGTCTTCCGCCACATCGCCAGCCGGATCAGCTGAGGCCGGCGCTCGTGGCCCCACTGGCCGCGCCCGGCTCGGCAGCCGTCGCGGTTCTCGCCGATGACCTCATCTGGGGCACGCGTCTCGCGTCCACGATTGATTCGCTTGACGGGGCCCAGGCGACGCGCCTTCGAAGCCTGCCGGCCCTCGAAACGTGGGTCACGGCCCCCGACCGCGGGCCGCGCGACGCGGTCATCGTTGACCTGACCGCCCGCGCGTACGACGGCGTCGAAGCGATCGAGCTCGCAAGCTCGGTCGGCGTTCGGGTGCTCGCAGTTGGCCAGCACGACGATGTCGAGCTGCGAAAGCGGGCCCTCGATGCCGGTGCCGAACGCGTGTACGCCTATCGCAAGCTGTTCGAGGATGGCCCGGCGACGCTCGCCCGTTGGCTCGGACTCGCAGCGGAGACCGTGACGCCCACGTGAGCGTCGCCGAACCCGCGCGCCGGCCCTCAATCCCGGCGGGACGCTACGGCGCTCGGCTGGAGGCGGCCGCTGGGGTTGCGACGCGCCTTGGCACGGACGCGTTGCTGATCGGCGTGGGCGCCGATCTCGAGTACCTCACCGGCTATGCGGCCCACGCGCTCGAACGACTGACGATGCTCGTCCTCACCGCCAACGGCACGGCGACCCTCGTCGTACCGCGTCTCGAGGTCACGCCGGCCCGCGCCTGCCCGGGTGTCACCGGCGGCTTCGTCGAGGTCGTCACCTGGGACGAGACCGACGACGCCTATGCGCTCGCCGCTTCCATGACGGAGCTGCCGCTGGCGGCCGGACGCGTTGCGGTCTCGCCGACCCTGTGGGCCCTCCACGTCCTCAACCTCGAGCGCGTCCTGCCCGACACTGCCTTCGAGCTCGCGACCGCGGTCACCCGCGAGCTGCGGATGCACAAGGACGCAGACGAGATCGAGCTGCTGCGGCTCGCTGCCCAAGCCGCGGATCGCGTCGTCGCCCAGATTGCGGCCGGGCGGCTCGTCGGCCGAACCGAGGTCGATGTCGCCCGCGAGGTCCATGAGCGGCTCATCGCCGAGGGCCACGCCGAGGCGCCGTTCGGGATCGTCGGTTCGGGTCCGAACTCCGCGTCACCGCATCACGGGGCGTCCGAGCGCGTCATCCGCGCCGGCGAGCCGATCGTCCTCGACATCGGCGGCCGCCTCGGTGGCTACGGTTCGGACACGACGCGAACGCTCTGGGTCACCGGCGGCGATCCGAATCGCGGCCCGGACGAGGAGTTCCTGCACCTGTTCTCGGTGCTGCGAACGGCGCAGGAGCGCGCGACCGCGGCGGTTCGACCGGGGATCGCCTGCGAGGCGATCGACGCCGTCGCGCGCGAGATCATCGCGGCCGAAGGCTATGGACCGAACTTCTTCCACCGGGTCGGCCACGGGATCGGCC
>DASRJS010000129.1:0-9305 GCA_035649355.1 Candidatus Polarisedimenticolia bacterium | reverse complement strand
TCGCGATCTCCTCGACGAGCTCGAAGCCGTCCTTGCCGCCGACCCCGCGGCCGCCGGCGACGATGACCCGAGCCTCCTCGATGGGGACCGCGGCGCCCGCTTCGGCGACCCGCTCGAGGACCGCCACCTGCGGCAGCTTGAGCGGGTCGGAGGTCGCGCTGGCCGGCGCGGCCTCGATGCTGCCCGGCTTCGAGAGCGGCTCCGCCGAGACGACATTCGGCCGAATGGTGACGATGCCGTGCTCCCCGGTGAAGCCGGAGCTCGTGAGGAGCTTCCCACCGAACACGCTCATGTCGACGACCGGGCCGTCCTTCCAGGCGACCGACGTCGCGTTCACGAGGACGCCCCAGCCGAGCAGAGCCGAGAGCACGCCTGCCGCGTCGCGACCGTCAGGCCCGGCGCCGATGAGGATCTGGCCGGGTACGTCCTTGCCGGCGCCGCTGACGAGAGCGGCGATCCGCTCCGCGGCGACCGTTGCCCAGGTGTGCTCGGCTGCCGCCGGCTCCGTGATCGTGATGACACGCGGGAGATACGTGGCGAGCTCCTTCGCGGCCGGCGCTGGGTCCGCCGCGACCACGATGCCGGTTGCGCTGCCGCCGCCGGCCTCGGCGAGGCCGCGGGCCATCGTCGCAACCTCGGTCGAGAGGCGCGCGAGCGATCCGTCCGGGTTGATCTCGCCGACGACCCAGAGGTTGGCCATCAGACCAGCCGCCGCTTCGCGAGCAGCTCGACGATCCGCTTCGCGCCGTCCTCGGCGGAGCCGCGAATCACCTCCGTCGCCGCTCGTGCCGGAGGCTTGCTCGTGTCGAGGAGCTTCGTGGTCGCCACGGCTCCACCGACGCTGCCGTCGGCCAGGCCGAGATCGCTCAGGGAACGCGTCGCGATCTCCTTGGACCGGGCGGCCATGATCCCCTTCAACGACGGGTAGCGCGGCTCGCCGAGGACCTGGGTGCAGGCCACGAGCGCCGGCATCGGCGCCTCGAGGAGGTCGTACCCGGTGCCGCTGAGGCGCCGCACGCGCACGCCGCCGGCCTTCTCGTCCGGTTCGATCTTTGCCGCCGCCGACAGGAAGGGCAGCCCGAGATGGGCGGCGATCGCCGCCGGGACGACGCCGCCGAGCCCGTCTGACGTGTCCACGCCCGCGAGCGCGAGGTCGAACGTGAGCTCCTTGAGCGCGGCTGCGAGGACGCGCGCCGTTGTCACGATGTCGGAGCCCGCAAGCGCTGGATCCGTGACGTGGACGCCGCGATGGGCACCCATCGCGAGCGCCTTGCGCATCGTTTCGGGACCCGCGGCCGCCGCCATCGAGAGCACCGTGATCTCGCCGCCGTGCGCCTCCACGAGCTTCAGCGCGGCTTCGAGTGCATATTCGTCGTTGCCGTTCACGACGGCCGGCGACGCAGCACGATCGAGCCGCCCGTCAGGTCCGATGCGCTCGGCAGCGGCAGCGGGATCCGGCACGGGCTTCGTGAGGACGACGATCTGGAGCGCCATCGCGCCGACCCTACCGGCCCTTGCCGAGCAGGGCTCGGGCGATGACGAGCCGCTGGACCTGCTGCGTCCCCTCGTAGAGCTGCGTGATCTTCGCGTCGCGCATCATCCGCTCGACCGGGAACTCGTCGATGTAGCCGTAGCCGCCGAGGACCTGCACGGCATCGGTCGTGACGCGCATCGCAGTGTCTCCCGCGACGAGCTTGCAGAGCGACGCCCAGCGCGCCGCGTCCGCCGTGCCAGCCTCGATCTCGGCGCAGGCGTGATACGTCAGCGCACGCGCCGCTTCGATCCCAGCGTCCATGTCAGCGAGCATCGCGCCGACCATCTGGAAATCGCCGATCCGCTGGCCGAACTGCTTGCGTTCGCGGGCGTAGCCGGCCGCGAAATCGAGCGCGCCTTGCGCGATCCCGACGGCCTGCGCCGCAATCCCGGGCCGCGAGTGCTCGAACGTCTTGAGCGCGAGGTCGAAGCCGTCGCCTTCGGCGCCGATGAGGTTCGCGGCGGGCACGCGGACGTCGTCGAAGGCGAGCTCGGCGGTCGGGCTGCCGCGGATGCCCATCTTGTGCTCGAGGCGGGTGACCTTGAAGCCCTCGGTCGGCACCTCGACGATGAAGCACGACAGTCGCCGGCCACGCTTCGCCTCGGGGTCGGTCAGCGCGAAGACGGTGATCAGGCCGGCGACGCTGCCGTGGGTGATGAACCGCTTGATCCCGTTCAGGACGTAGTCATCGCCGTCGCGAACGGCCCGCAACCGGAGCGACGCCGCATCGGAGCCGGCTTCGGGTTCGGTCAGCGCGAACGCGATCAGCTTCTTGCCGGTCACGAGATCGGGCAGCCAGCGCTGCTTCTGTTCGGGCGTCCCGGACCGCATGAGGGCGTCGGCGCCGAGCGCCTGGACTGCGAGGATCAGGCTCGAGGTTGCACAGGCCCGCGCAATCTGCTCGATCGCGACGCACACGGTGAGCAGGTCCGCACCGACGCCGCCGAAATCCTCGGGGAACGGCAAGGCGAGGACGTCGTGCTCAGCCAGGACGGCCTGGATGTCGCGCGGGAACTCGGCGCTCCGATCGATCTCGGCGGCCCGCGGCGCGATTCGCTCCGTGGCCAGCTGATGGATCGTGTCTCGAAGCAGGACCTGTTCCTCGGTCAGGCGGTAGGGCGTCCACGCCGGGCCGGTCACGGCCGAAATGCTACATCCCAGCCGGCCCGCTCTTGGAAATCGGCCGGACGCGGCGGTACGCTTGGCGCGGGCGACGAGTCGGATCGGGGGATCGGCTTCAGTCGCCGTGAGGACCCCCGGACATGGACCAGACCACGAGCCTCGCGCTCGTCCTCGCGGCCATCGTTGGACTGCTGGCGACGATCATCATCATGGGCCGTCAACGGCGCAAGAACGAGGTGGAGGGCGAAAGCGAATTCGCCGTCTCCACCGAAGGCGAGAAGCGTTGCCCGAACTGCGGGATGGGCAACATGTGGACCGACACGACCTGCATCTCCTGCGGCCACGCGCTTCGCTGACGATGTTGTGAACCCGCACGACGTCCTGCGTTACGGCGAGCGCACGTTCCGAAGCGCCATCGACGGCCTCGAGCCGTCCGATTGGACGCGCATCGTCGCCGGCGTCTGGACGCCGAAGGACGTCGTTGGCCACGTGTCGGCGATCCAGTGGCTTGCCGTCAGCGCCCTCGCGACGTTCGCCGGCGAGGAGGCCGCCCCGGCGCCGCACGAGCTCGCGGATGACTTCGACTTCAACATGGGCCAGGCGGCCGTGAGGGCTGCGTGGCCGGTCGAGCGGGTTGTCGAGGAGTTCGAGTCCGTCCAGGCGGAGCTGCGGCGCCTGGCTCGAAAGGTCGACGACGAGACGTGGCGTCGAGTCGGAACGATCCCGTGGTACGGCGCCGATTACAGCCTCGAGGACTACGTCGTGTACCGCATTTACGGCCACATCCGCGAGCACGCGACGCACCTCGGCATGGCGACCGACCTCCGGACGGGCGCTGTCGGAGGCTCGTGATCCGCGCCCGCCGCCTGATCGCGGGCCTTGTTGGTGCCGCGGTGTTGCTCGCCCTTGTTGCAGCGCCGGCCGCAGCAGCGGCGACGCTGACCGTGAGCCCACAGAGCGGCGTCCCCGGACAGGTGCTTCACGCGATCGGCTCGGGCTTCTCGGGCGAGCAGCAAATCAAGCTCCAATGGGATGCCGGCTTCCTGCCGGAGACCGGCTCGAGCGACAGCTCGGGGTCGTTCGACATCGCGTTCGCCATTCCTTCTGCGGCATCGCTCGGCGGTCACGTCCTTCGCGCGTGCATCCGCGGCGTCTGCTCGCAGGCCGTGCCGTTCACGGTCTCGGTGGTGCCCGGCACGCCGTCGCCGGTTGCGTCGCCGTCGCCGGACGCGTCCGCCCCGCCCAGCGCCGAGCCCTCCTCATCGGCGTCCGCCCCGCCCAGCGCCCCACCCGATGGTTCGTCGCCCAGTCCGGGGGCGCCGTCAGACGCCGTCTCGCCAGACCCGGCCGCCAGCCCGTCGGCGATCGTCGCTCCGAGTCTCGCTCCGACGGTGCTGCCCGCTGATCCGTCCGCCCCGGGCACGATCAAGGCCCAGTTCCCGTGGCTACGCATCGCGATCGCCGGCATCTTCGCGCTGGGCGTCCTGCTCATCGTCGTCGCGGCCGTCAACGAGAAGTGGCTCAAGGGCTCGGGCGGCAAGGTCTTCGACCGTGGTTCGGAGGCCGCCGTGCCGGCCGAAGCCGCCGCGCCCGCGGAGCCCGAGCCTGATCCCGCTCAGGACGTGAAGCTCAAGGGCAAGAAGATCAAGGAGAACTGACCCGCCTCCGGCCGCTTGGAACCGCCAGATGTCCGCCCTGCGAGCATTTTTAACGCGCGCGGCCGGCTCCGAGACCCGTGCTGGTTCATCCCGTGCGGGGCGGGACGCCGCGACGGGCCTGGCGTCGCCAATTGTTCGTGCGGCGGACATTTGGCGACAACGGACTCGGAAATGTCCGCGGTGCGGACATTTGGCGATGCGGGCCACTTCGGCGGCCAGCGCGGGGCGATTCGGAGCCGGCGCGGGGCGGTTCGGGGCCGGCACGGGGCAGTTCGGCGGCCCGGGCGCGTCACCGCAACCTACTGGAGGACCGGCAGCGACCTCCCGGCGGGCTGGGTTGGCGCGAGGGACTCGGCGAGGAGCTCGGCGATGTCGATCGCCTTCACGGTCCCGCCAGCGTTGTCCGCGGCGGCGTCGAGGCCGTCCTTCATCATCGTCATGCAGAACGGGCACTCCGTGGCGACGGTCTCGGCGCCGGTGGCCAGCGCTTGATCGACGCGCGCGGCGTTGATCCGGGTGCCGCGGGTCTCCTCCATCCACATCCGGCCACCGCCCGCGCCACAGCAGAACGTCTGCTTGCCGGACTTCTCCATCTCCACGAGCTCCAGCCCAGGCACGGAACCCAGCACGTCACGCGGCTCAGCCACGACGTTGTTGTAGCGGGTCAGGTAGCAGGAGTCGTGCAGGGTCACCGAGCGGCTCGCCGCGCCGTCGGCATCCACGACGCGAAGGCGGCCACTCGCGAGCAGCTCGCGCAGGAATGCGCTGTGGTGGACGATCCGGAAGCTGCCGCCGAGCTGGCCGTACTCGTTGCCGATCGAATTGAAGCAGTGCGGACAGGCCGTCACGATCGTCTTCTCGCCCATTCGGTACCGGTTGAGCGTCTCCACGTTGCCGCTCGCGAGCATCTGGTAGACGTAGTCGTTGCCCATCCGCCGGGCCGGATCGCCGGTGCACGATTCCTCCTGGCCGAGGACGGCGAACGACACGCCCGCCGCGGACAGGCACGTTGCGAAGGCCCGGGCGACCTTTCGATTTCGCTCGTCGAACGCCGCCGCACAACCGACCCAGTACAGGACGTCGATCTCGCCGAGCCGGCCCTCAGCGGCAAGGGCGGCGACCGTCGGCACCTCGAACGGCAGGTCGCGTGTCCAGTCGAGCCGGGCAGAGGGCGGCTGGCCCCACGGGTTGCCGACCCCCTCCATGTTCCGGAACGCCGCGTTGAGCTCGGAGGGAAACCGAGAATCCTCGAGAACGAGGTTGCGCCGCAGCCCAACGATCTTGTCGACATGCTCGATGAGCACCGGGCAAGCCTCGACGCAGGCGCCACAAGTGACGCAGTCCCAGACGGCATCGAACGGGATCGCGTCGTCGACGATCGGCTTCGACAGCCGGATCGGCGAGACCGTGTCGTCGAGGCCATAGGTCTCGCGAACGGCGGCCGAGTTCGGGATCAGCGGGAGGCCGTGTTCGGCCTCCACCGACATCTCCCGGATGCCCATGATGAACGTCTTGGGATTGAGCGGCTTCCCCGTGTTCCAGGCCGGACATGCCTGCTGGCAGCGCCCGCACTCGGTGCAGGTGAAGCCGTCGAGCATGTCCTTCCAACCGAGGTCCTGGAGGGTTCGAAGCCCGAATGTCGCGTTCTCGTCCTCGAGGTCCATCTTCGGCAGCTCGCCGCGCGGCGCGAGCTTCCGGAAGTAGATGTTGAAGAAGCTCGTCGCGATGTGCAGGTGCTTGCTGAACGGCAGGTAGCAGAGGAAGGCCGCGACGAGCACGATGTGGGCCCACCACAGGACGACAAAGATCCCCTCGAGCAGACCGGCGTCCGCCCCGCGCAGCGGCGCCGCAAGCGCGTTCGCGATGAAGGCGCCCGGCACGTCCTCGTAACGGGCGACCTCGAAGACCTGCGCGAACAACTCACTGGCGACGACACCGCCGATCATCCCGAGGATGACGAGCGCGTCCCGGTTGAACGTCAGGCGCTTCGGCTTCGAGATGAGGCGGCGCTCGAACGCCCACGCGATCGACAGCAGGACGATGACGGCCACAACGTTCTGCATTGCCGAGACCAGGGCCCAGATCAGGCCGTCGAACGGGATCGAGAGGATCGCCTGGATGACGCCGCCGGTGACGATGTTCGCTGTGCCGATCGTCAGGAGGACGAAGCCCCAGAAGATCCCGAAGTGGAGAAGGCCCGCGCGCAGGTCGCGGAACATCTTCGTCTGGACGAACGCGTACTGGATCAGGCCCAAGATCCGCGCCGGCGCGTCCGACCATGGGCTCGGGCCGGCTGCCCGGGCGGCGGCGAAGACGCGCAGATGGCGCGCCATCGCGAGCGCGAAGAACGCCGCGGCACCCCAGAAGAGCCCGAACACGACCGGGTAGGCCGGGACGTGCTCGAAAAGCTCGAACATCAGCGGTTCGCCTCGTGGTCCCACGGTCCGGCCAGCGTCTCGAGGGCGTGCGGGATCACCGAGAGGATCGCGTCAAGCGACTCGGTCGCCGCGTTCGGGCTGCCGGGGAGGTTGAGGACGAGCGCGCGACCGGCGACGCCCGCGAGCGAGCGGGAGAGATCGGCGAGCGGCGTCTTCGAACGCCCCGCAGCTCGCATCGCCTCGGCGAGCCCGGGGACCTCGTAGTCGATGACCGCCCGCGTCGCCTGGGGCGTCACGTCGCGCGGCGTCAGGCCGGTCCCGCCGGTCGTCACGACGAGCTGATGCATTGCGGCGCCCTCTCGGACCACCGATTCGAGCGTCGGCCGGTCGTCGGCCACGATCCGGCGCTCAACGCGCAGGCCGATCCCGCGGAGGCGCTCCTCGATCGCCGCGCCCGACGCGTCCTCACGGAGCCCAGCGGACGCCCGATCGCTCGCGGTCACCACGAGGGCAGATGCGCCATCCGGAACGCGGTCGTGGTGGCCCACCTTGGGTTCGCTAGCCCTTGCGGCCAATCCGACCGGCGACGCGCGAGGGAGCGGCGGAACGGGGGGTCGCCGCTCCGTCGGGCGGCCGATGCCAGTCGCCGCTCTTCCCGCCCGTCTTCGAGACGAGACGTACCGAGCGGATCTCGACGCCCCGCTCCACGCCCTTGACCATGTCGTAGATCGTGAGCGCGGCGACGGATGCGGCAGTGAGCGCCTCCATCTCGACGCCTGTCGGCCCCACGGTCGCGGCCTCGGCGCGGATTCGGAGCCCGCCGGCGGCACGGTCCGGCGTGATCGCAACGACCAGGTCGCTGAGCGCCAGTGGATGGCAGAGCGGGATCAGCTCTGAGGTCCGCTTGCCGGCCATGACGCCGGCGAGCTCGGCAACCACGAGGACGTCGCCCTTCTCGGTCCGGCCATCGATGACGAGGCTCAGCGTCTCCGGGGAGAGCGCGACGAAACCCTCGGCGACCGCCCGGCGGGCCGTGGGCGGCTTTGCGCTGACGTCCACCATCCGCGGCCGGCCGCTCCGGTCGACATGGGTCAGGCGGCGGCGATCGGCGCGTGTCGGCGGGGTTCGGTCCATCGCCTCTCCATGATGCCCGCTCGCGGGCCGAACTTCACGACGGCCTCGGCGTAACGGCGGCCTCTTCGTCAGTCGCGGTCGAGCCACCATAGCTCCACCTCGCCGCCGGCCGGGTGGACGAGGACCTCTTCAGGGATCACGGCAAGTCCGTCCGCCGCGGCGAGCGCAGACAGGACATGGCTCCCCTGCCCCGCTGGACCGCGAGCCAGCCGCAGCGGCACACGGCCCAGATCGTCGCGTACGACCCGCCCGGATGCGTCGCGGTGCGCGGTCACTCGCAGGAACGCACGCCTGCCGGGACTCGTCGAAGCGACATCCTGGAGGACGCCGCGATCGACATCGCGAAACAGGCTCCGGCGGCCCGCGAGTCGCCGGATCGCCGGCCGCACGAAGAGCTCAAAGGTCACGAACGTGGAGACCGGGTTCCCAGGGAGTCCGAACAGCAGGACCGGGCGCGCCTCGCCGCCCGCGCCGCCCGCCGTGCCCGCCGCCGTGCGCGGCGCCGTCCCGAACACGAACGGCTTGCCGGGTTGGACGGCGACGCGCCAGAGCTCGATCCGGCCGATCGCTTCGAACGCCGCCTTGACGACGTCGAACGGGCCGACCGACACGCCGCCCGAGACGACGATCGCGTCGGCGCCCTGGTCGAGCGCCGAGCGCAGCCGTGCAGTCGCGTCGGCGAGGTCGTCGCGCGAGACTCCGAGGTCAACGACGTCAGCCCCAGCGGCGCTCGCGAGCGCCCGCAGGCCGGGCCCGTTGGCATCCGGGATGCCGGCCGGGCCGAGCGGCTCGCCGGCCTGCCGGATCTCGTCGCCCGTGGCGAGGACCGCGACGCGAGGCCGTCGGTGAACCGCGACGGTCGGCGAGCCGCTGCCGGCGATCACGGCGATCGCCTGCGGGGAGATCCCGAGACCGGCCTCGAGGACGACATCGCCGGCGCTCACGTCACTGCCCGCCCGTCGGACGTTCGCGCCGGAGGGCGTGGCTTCGTGGACCAGGACGGCCGCCGGGAGCGGGCCGGTCGCGTCGCGGCCGCGAGCGCCCGTCGCGCCCGCTGCGTCGAGCGGGGTCGTCTCCTCGACCGGCACGACGGCATCCGCCCCGGCCGGAAGCGGCGCACCGGTTGCAATGCGAAGCGCGCTGCCCTGTGTGACGGCCATCGTTGCCGCAGTGCCCGCGGCCACCTCGCCCGCCACTGCGAGGCGGATCGGCGCAGCTTCCGAGGCGCCGCTCACATCGCTCGCGACGAGCGCGTAGCCATCCATCGCGCTGTTGTCCCATGGCGGCAGCGTCACGGCCGCGTGAATCGGCGTCGCGGTCACCCGACCCAACGCCGCATCGACGGCCACGTTCTCGGCCGTGAGCGGGCCCGGGATCTGCGCCAGGATCCGATCGCGAGCCGCCTCGACCCGCTCGAGGGGCGGAGCCACGATCAGCCCGCGCCTTCGCCGATCGCAGCCGATCCGGCCGGCGGCCCGC
>DASRJS010000128.1:0-9316 GCA_035649355.1 Candidatus Polarisedimenticolia bacterium | reverse complement strand
TCTCGAAGAACGTGTGGTGGCGCGACGATCGCCCGACCTCCTCGAAGTCGTTGTGCTTGCCGGCGACGCGGAGGCAGCGCTGGAAGTTCACGGCCCGCGTGTAGCTGCGCTTCTCGGCGCCGGTCAGGGCGTCCTTGAACGGGACCATGCCCGAGTTGACGAAGAGCAGCGTGTCGTCGCCCGCGGGGACGAGGCTCGAGCTCGGCACGACGGTATGGCCGCGCTCCGCGAAGTACTCGACGAAGCGCCGGCGAACCTCCGCGGCGGGCAGGCTCACGATCCGCGGATCGTGCTCGGGGAGGAGCTGCGGCATCGCCGCGAATGGTAACGGAGCCGCCGTTCCGATCAGCCTCGGCGGCGGCGGCGCGCGATCGCCCAGCCCGCGAAGATCGCTCCGAGGAAGGTCCCGAGGGCGAGGCCGCGGATGAAGCGCTCGATCATCGGTTCGGGTCCCGGCGGGCGTAGGGCGAGCCCGTCGGCCCGAGGACGCCGACGATCGCGACGATCGCGATCGCCAGCCACGCCACGATCGACGCGGTCAGCAGGTGGAAGTCGCCGAGCGTGAGGAATTCGAGCTCGAGCCTCGCCCCGAGAGCGTCACCGACCCACGCCCCGAGGAACGCGGCGATCAGGAAGATCGGCAGGCGGCGGCCGCCGGCGTCGTTGCGGATGAACACAAACAGTGCGGTGTGGAAGACGGCGACGAGGAAGGCCAGGATCGGTGCCGGACTGATCGTCACGCGACCGCCGCGGTCGCCGAGCTGGTCGAGGAGCTGGTCGCCGAGGCGGTCGCCGCAGGCTCGATCCGGCCACCGCCAAGGCATCGCTCGCCGTCGTACAGGACGGCCGCCTGGCCGGGCGCCGCGGCCCACACGGGCGAGTCCGTTTCGACGATCCAGCGGCGCGGGCGCGCGCGGGACTCGGCCGGCCTGACCGTGCCGGCGATCGGCTCACCGCGATGGCGGATGCGAACCTCCGCCCGGAACTCGTCGGCGGAGGGCGGACCGCCGTCGACGAAGCTCACGGTTGACAGCTCGATCGTTGTGGTCTCCAGATCCTCGCGACGGCCCAGCGTGATCGTGTTCGAGATCGGATCGATCCGCGAGACGTAGCGCGGCGCTCCAAGGGCGACCCCGAGGCCGCCGCGCTGGCCGACCGTGAAGCCCGCGCTCCCAGCGTGGTCTCCGACCCGCGTCCCGTCCGCATCGACGATCGCGCCCGGCTTCGGGTTCCAGCCCGCGCGCTCACGGAGCGCCTCGCGGTAGTCGCCGCCCGGAACGAAGCAGATGCCCTGGCTCTCGGGCTTCTCCGCCGTTGCGAGGCCAAGGCTGCGCGCGACCTCGCGAACCTCGGGCTTCGTGAGCTCGCCGAGCGGGAAGCGCGACGCGGCAAGCTGGTCCTGACGCAGCCCGTAAAGGAAGTACGTCTGGTCCTTGTCCCCGTCCTTCGCCCGGTGGAGCTCCGCTCGGCCGTCCGAGCGGGTCACGCGGCGCGCGTAGTGCCCGGTCGCCACGAACTCGGCGTCGTACAGCCGTCGTGCCTGGCCGAGCAGGGCTCCAAACTTCACGAACGAGTTGCAGTCGATGCACGGGCTCGGCGTTCGGCCGTCCTGGTACGCGGCGAGGAACGGCTCGAGGACGCCGCGGGCGAACTCGCGCTCGAGGTTCAGGATGTAGAACGGGATGCCGAGCTGACCGGCGACGCGGCGCGCGTCCTCGGCCGCGTCCAGCGAGCAGCAGCTCTTCTTGAACTCGGAGACCGAATCCGCGACGTCGTGGAGGCGCATCCAGATGCCGACGACGTCCTCGCCCGCCTGTGCGAGCAGCGCTGCCGCGACGGACGAGTCCACGCCGCCGGACATCGCGACGATCGTGCGGGTCATCGGGGGCCTGCCGTGCGGCTCACATCAACACGCCTTCGCTCAGCGGGTCGGCGGCAAGGACCGACGCCGCGGCGCGGGCCGACACGACGACCCGCGGCACGATCTCGAGCGCCGCGTCGATCTCGTCGTCGGTCGTCGTCCGGCCGATCGAAATGCGGAGCGAGCCGCGCGCCTCGTCCTCCGGATAGCCCATCGCCGTCAGGACGTGGGACGGCTCGAGCGACCCGGTCGTGCACGCCGCGCCGACGGACGCGGCGATGCCGTCGAGGTCGAGCTTCGTCACGACCGCACCGCCGTCCGTCTCGCCGATGACGACCGACAGCAGGCCCGGCAGCCGCTCGCGGGGATGCCCGGTGAGCTCGACGCCATCGAGCGCAAGGAGGGCGCTCTTCAGCCGGTCCCGCTGCTTTCGAACCTTTCGCGCTGTCGCATCCCGCTCTGCGGCAGCCAGGTCGAACGCGACCGCCATTCCGACGGCCCCGGCGACGTCCTCGGTGCCGGCCCGGCGATGGCGCTCCTGGGAACCGCCCTGCTGCTGCGCGAGGATCGTCGTGCCCTTGCGTACGTACAGCGCGCCGACACCCTTCGGGCCTTCGAACTTATGCGCGGCAATCGCGAGAAGGTCGCAACCAAGAACGTCGACGTCGAGCGGCAGGTACGGCGCCGCGGCGATCGCATCCACCGCAAAGAGGCAGCCCTTCGGGGCGTGCGTCAGGATCCGCCGCCCGACCTCCGCGATCGGCTGGATCGTGCCGACCTCGTTGTTCGCGAGGCCGATGGCGACGAGGATCGTCCGTTCGGTGAGCGCGGCGTCGACGTCGTCCGGGTCAACCCGGCCGTAGCGGTCGACCGGGAGCTCGATGACCTCGAACCCGAACTTCTCGAGGTACCGAAGCGCGTGCAAGGCAGCGTGGTGTTCAACGCGGGTCGTGACGATCCGATGGCCGCGGGCGCGGCCGGCCCACGCGGCGCCCTTGAGCCCGAGGTTGAGGGCCTCGGTGCCGCCGCTCGTGAGCACCAGCTCCCGCGGCCCGCAGTTCAGGCGTGCCGCGATCCGCTCATGCGCCTCGTCGAGGGCCTTGCGCGCCTGCCGGCCGAAGCTGTGCGGCGAGCTCGGGTTGCCGTACGTCGCACCGAGCAGCGGCAGCATCGCCTCGAGGGCCTCCTGGCGCAGGGGCGTCGTGGCGGCGTGGTCGAGGTAGATCGCCATCGTCGCCCGATTGTAGGCGGGCAGTCGCTGTGCGCCGGGTCAGCCTGCCTTCGCGGGCGCTTCCGATCGTCGACGCAGCCAGGGCGGTGACTCCAGCGGGAGCGCGAGCCGCGAGGCGTAGGAGGTGATCACGACGCCCACCGCCATCGCGATGAGCACGGCGGGCAGCGGCAGCGCGCGGAAGCCGGTGACCCCGATCCCCCAGCCGACGATGATCCAGTGGCTGAAGTACATCGGGATCACGCGGGCGCTCCAGCCGTAGACGATCCCGAGACGCCGGTCCAGCCAGGCCTGCCTCGTGACCACGTCACAGATCGCGAGCCAGACCAGCACGATGCCGCTGATCCCGACGATCAAGGAAACCGGCTCCCGCCAGTACGTGGCGACGTCGAAGCCGGGCTGTTCGATGGCAACGAGCACCAGCCCCGCTCCGCAGAGCGCCAGCCCGAGCAGGCCGGCAAGCCGAAAGACGGACCTCCGGTTCGAAGCCCGGGCGACGATCGAGCCGAAGACGGCGCCCATCAGCGGATAGACCAGCCACGGCACGACGGCGTAGTAGACGTTCGGGGCGGAGCCGAGGATCGGCGAGAGCGGCGCATCGAGAAATGCGATGCCGAAGTGGAGCGATCGAAGCCACGGCGCGGCGAGCGCCAGCACGACCGCCAGCCCGAGCCACACCAGGCCGGGCCGTGCCCAGATCCGAAGGGCCGCGATCGCGATCAACGACAGCCCGGCCATGTGGTGGATGTCGACTGTCGTCAGGAGCCAGCCCGCATCGAACGGTGCGATCTGGGCCGCCGTGATGAACCCGGTTCGAAGCCCGATCTCCGCGGGGATGACGCCGCGGAGCACGTTCAGGAGGTAGCCGAGGAACACGAGCCACGCCCCGCGCGCCGCGAGCGACGCGAAGTCGGAACGTGACGAGAACGCCAGCGACGCGCCCATGAGGAACATGAACGTCGGTGCCGCCGTGGGGCCGCCGAGAAAGCTGATGACCTGGCCGATCGGCGTCGTCCAGGTCTCGGGCGTGCCCCAGTGCCAGAGGACGTGGACCAGGATCATGAAGAAGACCGCAAGCCCGCGGGCCAGGTCGAAGGCCCGGACGCGCTCGCGCCGGACGAGCCCGGTGACGGAGTCCGCCGGAGCCGTGGCCGGGACGTCCGTCGCGGGGACGTCCGTCACGACACCTCGACCTCACGCGCCCGATCGAAGGCCCGCCCGCGTTCGCGCTCCCGCTCGTGCCTCGGCAGCAGACGCTTGCGCAGGCGGATCGACTGCGGCGTCACCTCGACGAGCTCGTCGGTTGCGATGAACTCGATCGCCGACTCGAGCGTCAGCGGTCGCGGCGTGCTCAGTCGGAGCGCCTCGTCGTGAGCGTGGGTTCGGATGTTCGTCAGCTTCTTCTCTTTCGTCGCGTTCACGTCGAGATCGCCGGGACGCGCGTTCTCGCCGACGATCATCCCCTCGTAGACCTCGACGCCCGCGCCGATGAACAGCTCGGAGCGGTCCTGGAGGTTGAACAGCCCGTAGGCGTTCGACGTCCCTGAGCGATCTGCGACGAGGACGCCGGAGGTCCGATGCGTGACCTCGCCGGCCCACGGCCCGTAGCCCTCGCCGATCTGGTGCAGCAACGCCGTTCCGCGCGTGTCGGTGAGGAGCTGGCCGCGATAGCCGATCAGCCCGCGGACCGGCAGGACGTACTCGAGCCGGACCCGGCCGTCGGCGTCGCTCGTGAGCTGCTCGAGGCGGCCCTTGCGGGCCGAGATCGCGGTCTGGATCTCGCCGACGAACTCCGGCGGGATGTCCACGGTGATCCGCTCGTATGGCTCCTGGACGCCGTCGGCGGTCTCGTGGAGGATGACCTCCGGCCGGCTTACGGTGAGCTCGAAGCCTTCACGGCGCATCTGCTCGATGAGGACCGCGAGCTGGAGCTCGCCGCGCCCGCGGACCTCGAACGTGTCGCCGGTCTCGGTCGGATGGACCTCGATCGAGACATTGCCGAGGACCTCGCGATCGAGGCGAGCCTTGATCTGGCGCGACGTCACGAGCTTGCCTTCGCGACCCGACAGCGGCGATGTGTTCACGCCGAATGTCATCCGCAGCGTCGGTGCATCGACGTCAAGGCGCGGCAGCGGCCGCGGATCCGCTGGATCGGTGAGCGTGTCGCCGATCGTGACGTCCGGCAGCCCGGCCACGGACACGATGTCGCCGGGGCCGGCCTCGTCGAGGTCGATCCGCTCGATGCCCTGGGCTGTCTGGAGGCTCGTCACGGTCCCCGCGAGCGTGACGATCCGGCCCGGTTCGACGCTCCCCGCGGTGTCGTCGGGCTCATCGCGGACGACGACGATCCGCTGGCCGAGGCGGAGCGTCCCGTTCCAGACGCGGCCCACGGCCATCCGCCCGACGTAGTCGTTCGCACTGAGGTTCGTGACGAGGAGCTGCAACGGGTGGTCCGGCTCGAAGCGTGGCGGCGGCGTGACGCGGATGAGGGCCTCCAGCAACGGCTCAAGGCTGGTCCCAGGCGCCGCGAGGTCCGGCGTCGCCGTTCCGGCACGAGCGTTCGTGTACAGCACTGGAAAGTCGATCTGGGCGTCGTCCGCGCCGAGGTCGATGAACAGCTCGTAGACCGCGTCGAGAACCTCGGCCGGGCGAGCGTCGGCGCGATCGATCTTGTTCAGGGCGACGACGACCGGCAGGCCGCGCGCCATCGCCTTGCCGAGCACATAACGCGTTTGCGGCAGCGGTCCTTCGGCGGCATCTACGAGGAGGAGGACCGAGTCGACCATGAGCAGCGAGCGCTCGACCTCGCCGCCGAAGTCGGCGTGGCCCGGCGTGTCGACGATGTTCAGCCGAATGCCGCGGAAGTCGACCGTTGTCTGCTTCGCGAGGATCGTGATGCCCTTCTCGCGCTCGAGGTCCATCGAGTCCATGACCCGGTCCACGACGGCTTCGTTGGCCCGGAACGTGCCCGTCTGGCGAAGCAAGGCGTCAACGAGCGTCGTCTTGCCGTGGTCGACGTGGGCCACGATCGCGACGTTCCGAAGGTCCGCGCGCAGCGCTTCAGGCCGGGCGGCGGGCACGCGGGCAGCTCCTTCGGTCGTCATGGGCGATGCAGTGTCGCACAGGCAGTAGCATCGGCCTCATGACCGTCGCCGCCGTCATCCTGGCCGCGTCCGTTGAGTCGGCCCTGGCCGACGGCGACGGCGTCCCGCGCATCCGGCGCATCGCCGACACGGCCTGGTCCGGCGGCGCGCTTCCGGTCATCGTCGTTGCGCCGGACCCCGACCGCACCGTTGCCGCGGCCCTCACCGGAGCCCCCGTGACGCTCGCCGAGCCGGCGCCGCCGGAGGCTGGGCCGGTCGGCCAGATCTGCCGAGGCATCGACGTGGCAGCCGATGAGGTCAGCGAAACGACCGCGGCGCTCGTCTGGCCGGCTCGGCTGTGCTGGGTCGGCGCGGAGACGGTGACGTCGCTGCTCGAGGTGCACGGCGCGGACGCCGAGCGGATCCTGCGGCCTGAGTTCGGCGGTGAGCCAGGCTGGCCCGTCGTGGTTCCAATGAGCGCGCTCGAACATCTGCGCTCGCTGGACGTGATGCTGATGCCCGGTCCCCTCATCGATGCGCTCGGGAGCCTGACTGCAGTGGGGATCCGGACGATCGACCTCGGCGATCCTGGGACGACGATCGACGGCTCGACGCCGCGCGCCGACCTGCCGCCGTACGAGGGCCCGCCGGAGCGCGTCGTCGGCCACGAGCACGAGTGGGGTGCCGCGGTCGCGGACGAGCCGGATGACGCTCCCCTGCCCGGCCCGTCGGTCGTTCGCTACCCGTCGACGGGCTGATCCACCGGCCGACGCACCGCGCTTCGCACCGCTCCGCGCACCCGTGCGGCAGGAACCGTGGCGAGGGCGATCCCGCCGAGCACGAGGACAGCGCCGAGGACCTGGATCGGTGACGGCGTCTCGTTCAGGAGGAACCGGGCGAGGATGACCGTCACGACCGGCTGCGAGAGCAGCAGGATCGAGACGAGCAGCGACGGCAGGCGCGGCAGCGAGATCGAGATCAGCAGGTAGCCCGCCGACTGCGAGGTCACGCCGAGCAGGGCCAGCCAGCCGTGGTTCGGCCAGCTCGGGATCGGGTTCAGGTCGTTGAGCGCGATGCCGACAAGAGCGGCCACGATCGCGGTCGAGGCCGTGGAGATTGCGACTGGACCGGCCGCCCGGCGGCCATCGCGACCGCCGCGCCGGATGACGATCAGGTAGCCGGCGTAGCAGATCGCGGTGATCACGCCGAGGACGACGCCCAGCCGCGGGTCGGCGCCATACGCCCCGACGCCGACGAGCCCCGAGATCAGCACGACACCGACGAGCACGATCGGGATCGCGAGCAGCGCCTGACGGGTTGGCCGCTCCCCGAGGAACAGCCACGCGACGATGCCAACGACGATGACCTGGAGGTTCCCGAGGACCGTCGCAAGCCCGGCGCCCACGGCGTCGACCGCGTGGTGCCAGAACGTCAGGTCCCCGGCAAAGAACACGCCGGCAATCGCCGCGAGCCGGACGGTCGAGGCAGGCAGCGGCCCATGGCGACGCTGCTCCAGCCACGCAACGAGCGCCAGGATCGGCAGCCCGTAGAGGCAGCGGAAGACGGTCGCCGTCTCGGGCGACACGTCGGCCCAGCGGTAGAAGATGCCCGAGAAGGCGATGCACATCGCCCCGAGCAGTGCGGCGAGACGAGGTCGCCGCGCGATGGCCGGCAGCGGCCCGACGAGGCCCTCGTCGGCACCGGGCCGGAGGAACGTGGTCGCGGCCAGGATCAGCCCTTCCGATCCCCGGCGCCGACGAAGCGCAGCCCGAGCTCGGCCCATTGGCCGGCATCGGGCTCGGACGGCGCCTCGAGCATGAGGTCGCCGCCGGACTGCGTCTTCGGGAAGGCCATAACCTCGCGGATGTTGTCCTGGTTCGAGAGCAGCGCGGCCCAGCGGTCGATCCCGAGCGCGATCCCACCGTGCGGCGGCGGCCCGTATTCGAAGGCTTCGAGCAGCGCCCCGAACATGTTCTTCATCCGCTCCAGCGTGTAGCCCTGGAGGGCGAAGCTCTTCGCCAGCAGCTCGCGGTTCCAGATCCGGACTGAGCCGCCACCGAGCTCCCAGCCGTTGAGGACGAGGTCGTACTGCATCGCGCGGGCCCGCCCGGCCGGATCGTCCGGCGACGGCTTCGCTGCGTCACCCGAGCTCGTCGTCAACAGCGCCTCGTCCTCGGGGATCACGCCGGAGAACGGGTTGTGGGTCGCGTCCCAGCGCTGGCCATCGACGTCCCACTTGTACATCGGGAAGCGGTGGACCCAGGCATACGCGAGCACGTTGGGATCGGCGAGCCCGAGCCGCTCCCCGATGAGGACGCGGAGCCGCCCAAGGACATCCGCCGCGACATCCGCCGCGTCCGCGACGATCAGGACGAGATCGCCAGGACTTGCGCCGGCGGCGGCGACAAGTGACTCGGCACGGTCGTCGCCGAGGAACTTCACGATCGGGCCGGCGACGGCACCCGTCGCCTCGACGGCGAGATGGGCCAGGCCTTTCGCCCCGAACCGCCGCGCGGTCTCCGTCAGCTCGTCGATCTCGCGGCGCGTGACGCCGCCCATGCCCGGGGCGGTGATCGCCTTCACAACACCGCCGGCCGAGAGGACGTCGTCGAAGACGCGGAAGCCCGAGCCTGGCTGGCCATCCGCGCCGCGCAGCCCCGGCGCCAGGTCCACGAGCTCCATCCCGAAGCGGACGTCCGGCTTGTCCGACCCGAACCGCTCCAGCGCGTCTTCGTAGGTCATCACCGGGAACGGCGTCGTCAGCAGCGGCCGCTCGGGCACGACGGCCTTCGAGACCTCGATCGCCATCGCCTCGATGAAGGCCATGACCGTCGGCTCGTCGACGAAGCTCATCTCGAGATCGAGCTGGGTGAACTCTGGCTGGCGGTCGCCGCGCAGGTCCTCGTCGCGGAAGCAACGAGCGATCTGGAAGTAACGATCCACGCCCGCGACCATGAGCAGCTGCTTGAGCTGCTGCGGGCTCTGGGGCAGGGCGTAGACGGTGCCCGGCTGGAGGCGGCTCGGGACGATGAAGTCGCGAGCGCCCTCGGGCGTGCTCTTGATGAGATTCGGTGTCTCGATCTCGACGAAGCCGTTCGCGTGGTGGACCTCGCGGATCGCGTGGACGAGGCGGCTCCGGAG
>DASRJS010000127.1:0-9956 GCA_035649355.1 Candidatus Polarisedimenticolia bacterium | reverse complement strand
GTCCGCGTCGGGGATCGGGTTCATCGAACGCCGATCCTGACGTCCGAGACGGCGGCACGGATCGCGGCCGCGAGCGGAGCGGAGCTGGCGGACGGGCGCCTCTACTTGAAGGCCGAGCACCTCCAGAAGACCGGCTCCTTCAAACCGCGCGGGATGACGAACAAGGTCATGTCGCTCACGCCTGCGGAACGCGATGCCGGGATCGTCACGGTCTCGGCGGGGAACGCCGCGCAGGCTTACGCCTGGGCCGCCCGCGAGGCCGGTGTGCACGCTGTTGTCGTCATGCCGGCGGCGGCGGTTCGGACCAAGGTCGACGCCGCGACCGGGTACGGCGCCGAGGTCATCCTCCACGGCGAGAACGTGGGCGAGACCTTCGCGGAGATGGAGCGCCAGCGCGCCGAGCGCGGCCTCGTCCTCTGTCATCCGTTCAACGATCCGGCGGTCATCGCCGGCCACGGCGCGATCGGGCTCGAGATTCTCGAGGACGTGCCGGACGTCGACGTCGTCGTCGTCGGTGTCGGAGGCGGCGGCCTGATTGGCGGCGTCGCGACCGCCCTGAAGGAACGGCGCCCGAACACGCGCGTGTACGGCGTCGAGCCGGAAGCTTCGAACGCGTTGACACAGGGCCTGGCCGCGGGCGAGCCGGTCTCGATCACGCCACGCAGCGTCGCCGACGGGTTGAATGCACCGTTCGCCGGCACGTGGACGATCGCGATTGCGAAGCGCTACCTCGACGGTGTCGTGCTCATCGACGACGCGAGGATCCAGGCCGGGATGCGCTTCGCCCTCGAGCGGATGAAGCAGGTGCTCGAGCCTGCCGGAGCGGCCGCGCTCGCGGCGGTTCTGTACGGCCGGATCCCGATCAGCGCTGGCGAGCGCGTCGTCGTCGTGCTCTCGGGCGGAAACGTGGAGCTGACCCGTCTGGGCGAGCTTCTCGCGAACGCGGCGGCACTGCCGGCATGACGGACGAGCCCGAGGTTCCACCCACCACCCCGGCGGCCGCGGAGGAGCCACGGCCGGCGCCTGAGCCACGGCCGGCGCCCGACCCGTGGCCAGCGCCTGACCCGCTGCCCGATGCGGCCCGGCTGCCGGAGCCCGTCATCACCGCGGACGCCGCCATGCGGACGCTGCCCGGCGCGCGCTCGCTGATCTCGGCCGGCTTCGACCTCCTCCAGGCGTCGCGCGGCCAGCTCACGCGGACGTCGCTGTACTTCGGCCTCCTGACGCTGCTGACCCTCGGACCGGCCGTCATCCTCGTGATCTATTTCGTCATCCGGCAGCCGGACGTCTTTACCACGTTCATCAACGCGGATCCGGCCAACGTTCCGACGGAACCGCCGGCCGGCCTCGTGATGGTCGCGCTCGCGTTCATGTTCGCTGTCCCGGCGCTCGTCGCGATCTCGATCGAGGCCGAGCTGATGGCCGTGGCCATCCTGGCCGGGCAGCGCGTTGGCCGACCGGTCTCGATGGAGGAGGCGCTGCGGCGGTCGCGCCAGACCTTCTGGCGCGTCGTCCTCGCGTCCTTGATCATCACCGTCGCCTCGTTTGCGATCATTTTCGCCCTGGGTGAGGCGTTCGGCACCGTGATGAGCCGGTCGACCGAGCTGAACACCCTCATCTCGGCGAGCCTCGGCATCGTCTTCGGGCTGCCGTTCGCCTACTCGACGACCGGGATCGTGCTCGGCGACGCCGGCCCCGTCCAGGCCCTCGGAAGGTCGATTCGGCTTGCGCGAGCGCGGCCGATGCTCGCGCTCGTCATCGCCCTGTTCACGACCGTGGTCGGTGTCATCAACGAGTTCGCGCTTGGAGCCGGCGGCGACACGCTCGCCCGAATCGCCGAGTTCCTGCACCTCGACTTCCAGTCCGGTCCGCTCTTGACGATCCTCTCGGTCGCGCTCGTCCTCGCCGGCGTCGTCGCGCTCGGCTCGCTCGTGTTCACGATCTCGGCGGTGACGACCGCACCGCAGGTCGTGGCGTTCCTCGGCCTGACCCACGTCAGCGCCGGGCTCGACAAGGCGAGGCTGGTCGCGGTCCCGGCTCAGCCGCCGGTTCCGGCGATCGCGGGGGCCAGCGAGAGCGCCGACACCGAGAGTGCCGCCCAACCGGCGCCGGCCGAAAGTACGTGGTCGCGCGCCGCTGCAGCCGCGGCCGCGAAGGACGGCTCCGACAGCCCGAACCTCGTCAGCTGGCCGATGTTCATCTTCGCCGTGCTCGCTGGCCTGTGCGCCGTCGGCGGCTTCATCAACCTCGCTGGCAGCTGAGGTCTGACCGAGTCTCAGCCCACGCCCAGCTCGTCGAGACGATCGTCGTCGATCCCGAGGTGATGGGCCAGCTCGTGGATCACCGTCGCGCGAACCTCGGCGGCGAGGTCGTCCGGGTTGGGAAAGTCCTCCTCGAGCGGGATTCGGAACAGGCTGATCTTGTTCGCGACGATTGCGAGCTCGGCGCCCCACTCGGTGCGCGGCACGCCCTCGTACAGGCCATAGAGCGCATCGTCGTCATCGAGCCCGTTCTCACGGAGCTGCTCGAGCGACGCTTCGTCCTCGATGACGATCGCAACTTCGCGGAGGTGCTCCCGGAATGGCGACGGGATGCCCGCGAGCGCGCGGTCGACGAGCCGCTCGAACGAATCGCCGGTCGAACGGCGAATCCGCGCTGAGCCGCGGCGACGCTTGGCCATCAGCGCGGATCGTACGACCCGGTTCGCGCGCTGAGCCGCTCGCTACGATGCCGCGATGAAGGTCGTCTACACAGCCGAACACCTGGCCCACGATCCGGTCACCGAAACCGTCCTCGGCACAGCCATCCCGGCGAACGAGGTCGCCGAGCGAGCCGAGCGGATCCGTTCGACGCTCGAGGCGGACGGGGGCTTCGAGCTGGTCGCGCCGAGCGAGCACGGCATCGAGCCGATCACGGCGGTCCACGACGCGGGCCTCGTGCGCTTCCTCGAGGAGGCCTGGCCGGCCGCGCGCCGGCAGGGCATCGCGTACGCGTCGCTCGCGGCGGACACATATCCGAATCGGGCGATGTTCGAGGGCCTGTCCGACGAGGCGCTGGGCCGGATCCGTGAGCCGAAGTCGGCCGGCGGCCGGGCCGGATTCTGGGGTCTCGACACGGCGGCGCCGATCATGCAGGGCACCTACGGCGCTTCGCGCTGGGCGGTCGACGTCGCGCTCACGACCGTGGACCTGGTTCTCGGCGGCGAGACGGTCGCCTACGGGCTCTGCCGGCCGCCCGGCCATCACGCGGCCCGTTCGATGTTCGGCGGCTACTGCTACTTCAACAACGCGGCGATCGCGGCCGAGGCGATCGCGAGCACGACCGGGGAGCCGGTCGCGATCATCGACGTCGACTTCCACCATGGCAACGGGACCCAGCAGATCTTCTGGCGCCGCGGCGACGTCCTCTATACGTCGATCCACGGCCATCCCGAGCGCCAGTACCCGTACTTCCTCGGCTACGAAGACGAGCGCGGCGAGGGTCCTGGCGCCGGCGCGAACGTCAACGTCCCGCTGGCGGCCGGCGCGACCGACGACGAGTACCTCGTCGCCGTCGATCGCTGCGTGGCGGCAATCGGGGCGGCGAAGGGTTCGATCGTTGTCGTCTCGCTCGGCTTCGACACGTACGGCCAGGACCCGATCGGCGACTTTGCGCTGACCACGTCCGTGTACCACGAGGTTGGTCGCCGGGTCGCCGCGCTCGGGCGCCGGCTCGTGATCCTCCAGGAGGGCGGCTACCACCGGCCGTCGCTTGGCGAGAACGCGCGAGCCTGGCTGCGCGGCGCGGAAGGGCGTGAGCTTGACCTTCGTCCGGCGACCGGATTCGGCCCGACGGGTACGATCGCGGGGTCATGACAACCCGCCTCCCGGAGCACGTCCAGAAGCTCGTCGACGAGATCGAGACGGAGATCGGCGAAGTTCCCGCGTCGGCGAGCGCGAGTGGCCTTCGAGCCGAAGAGCTGATCGAAGGTGGCGTTGGTGGCCGGCACCGCGGCAACGGCAAGGTCGAAGCCGCGGTCCACGAGATCCTCGAGGAGATCGGCGAGACCCCGGACCGGCCGGGCCTGCTCGGGACGCCCGAGCGCGTCCACCGGATGTACATGGAGCTGACTGCGGGCTACCACGTCGACCCGGACCGACTGCTGAACGGCGCGATCTACGAGGTCGGCTACAGCGAGATGGTCGTCGTCAAGGACATTCCGTTCTACTCGCTCTGCGAGCACCATCTGCTGCCGTTCTTCGGAACGGCCGCGGTCGCGTACATCCCGCGCGGCAAGGTCGTCGGACTGTCGAAGATCCCGCGCATCGTCGAGATGTTCGCCCGACGCCTCCAGGTCCAGGAGCGGATGACCCAGGAGATCGCGGAGCTGTTCGAGAGCCGCCTTGCGCCGCAGGGCGTCGGGGTCGTCCTCGAGGCGACCCACCTGTGCGCGGTGATGCGTGGCGTCAGGAAGCCCGGCACGGTCATGACGACCTCGTTCGTCCTCGGGCTCTTCCGAACCCGCGATCGGACCCGGGCGGAGTTCTTCGCCCACCTCGCGCGACCCGCCCCGGGCGCATGACGTGACGACCCGCGGCGAGGCCGCGGCCGCCGTCCGTGAAATGGTGGTCGCCGGCCGGCTGTCGTTGACCATCTCGACCGCGGCATCCCTAGGCGTCGCCGACGCACTGGCGTCTGGGCCTCGTCGGGCCGACGACCTGGCGGCCGAGCTCAGCTGTCATTCGCGGACGCTGTACCGCCTGCTGCGTACGCTCGCGGCGGCCGGGATCCTGCGTGAAGGGCCGGACGAGACGTTCGAGCTGACCGAGCTCGGCGAGGTCCTTCGAGCCGACGTCGAGGGCTCGGTTCGCGACCAGGCCGTCCTGTACGGACGCCCGGACATGCTCGCTGCCTGGGGCAACCTCGAGCATTCGATCCGGACAGGTGACAACGCCTTCTCGGCGCTCCACGGCGAGGATGTCTGGTCGTGGCGCCGGGCGCGGCCGCACGAGAGCACGATCTTCAACCGCGCCATGGCTTCGATCAGTGCCCCGGTCGGCCCGGCGATGGCCGCCGCATTCGACTTCGGTGGCGTCGCGCGCGTGGCGGACATCGGCGGCGGCAACGGCACGCTGATGGCCGCGATTCTTGCCAGGCATCCGCACCTGCACGGCATCGTCTTCGACCAGCCGGCCGTCGTGACCCAGGCCGCGCCGGTGCTCGCGGCCGCTGGGCTGGCGGATCGCTGCGAGGTCACCGGCGGCGACTTCTTCCAGGAGGTGCCAGCCGCCGACGTCTACATCATGAAGTCGATCCTCCACGACTGGATCGACGCCGACGCGATCCGGATCCTTCGGACGATCCGTCGAGCGGCCGGCCCGCATTCGCGCCTGCTGCTCGTCGAGCAGGTCCTCGGGCCACCGAACGAGGACCTTGGCGGCAAGCTGAGCGACCTCCACATGCTTGTCATGCCCGGCGGCGAGGAGCGGACACGCGACGAGTGGGCGGCCCTCCTGCAGGCAGGCGGCTTCCGGCTCGTTGGGATCCGGCCGGTTGTCGAGCACTTTCAGCTGATCGAGGCCGCACCCGCGTCGGTCTCGTAGCGGTCGCTGCCTTCGGGCGGTGACCGCCCCGTACAATCCCGGACATGGCGGAGCGGCCTCTCAAGGTCCTGATCGCGAAACCCGGCCTCGACGGCCACGATCGCGGAGCGAAGGTGCTCGCGCGCGGCCTGCGCGACGAGGGCTTCGAGGTCGTGTACACGGGCCTGCGGCAGACCCCGGAGATGGTCGTCTCGGCGGCGCTCCAGGAGGACGTCGATGTCGTCGGGCTGTCGATCCTTTCCGGCGCCCACATGACGCTCGTGCCGCGCGTCACGAAGCTTCTCGCCGAGCGGAAGATGGACGACGTCCTCGTCGTCGTCGGCGGGATCATCCCGAACGATGACGTGGCCGCCCTGAAGAAGGACGGCGTCGCCGCGGTCTTCGGGCCGGGCACGACGATCGCCGAGGTCGCGGAGTTCCTGCGGACGAACGCCCGCTCGCGCGCGTAGGGTGGGGGAGGACGCGGCGGCCGCCCGGCGGGCCGAAACGCTGGTCGAGGCGGCGCTGGCGGGAGATCGGCTCTCGCTCGCCCGGGTGCTGACGGCGGTCGAGAGCCGCGGACCCGCAGGCGAGGCGGCGCTGCGACGGCTCTATCCGCTCGCCGGGAAGGCGCATCTCGTCGGGGTCACCGGACCGCCCGGCTCGGGCAAGTCCACGCTCGTTGCGGCCATGACAAGTGCGCTGCGCGCGGCCGGCCGTTCAGTGGGCGTCATCGCCGTGGACCCGTCCAGCCCGATCACCGGAGGTGCGCTCCTCGGCGATCGCGTTCGAATGCAGGTCCATTCCCAGGACGACGACGTCTTCATTCGCTCGATGGCGGCCCGCGGCCATGCCGGCGGGCTCGCCCCGTCGTCCGGGGCGGCTGCTGCCGTCCTCGACGCCGTCGGCTTCGACACCGTGTTCATCGAGACCGTCGGTACCGGCCAGAGCGAGGTCGAAGTCGCGGCGACCGCGGACACGACCGTTGTCTTGGAGGCGCCCGAGATGGGCGACGAGGTCCAGGCGATCAAGGCGGGCCTGCTCGAGGTCGCGGACATCGTCGTCGTGAACAAGGGCGATCGGCCCGGTGCTTCCCGCACCGCGTCGCAGCTGCGGGCGATGCTCGTCGCCGTGCCGCGTGTCGGGAGGGCCCGCGGGGCGCTCGCCGACGACCGTCCGCGGCCCAACGCGCCGGACGTCCTGGTGACGACCGCGACGTCCGGTGCGGGCGTCCCGGAGCTGCTCGCAATCCTGGACCGGCGCCGGGCCGCGCCGCCCGATGAGCGTCGAGTGGCCGCGCAGCGCGCCCGGGCCGAGGACCAGGTCTGGGCGATCGTCGGCGAACGGCTGCGGGGGCGCCTCGAAACGGCGGACCGCGCCAACGAGACGCGCGCCGTGATCGACGCGGTCGCGCGCCATGAGCTCGACCCCTACGCGGCCGTTGACAAGCTGCTCAAAGCCCTGGCCTCGTGAGGACCGCGACCGCTGCCATCGGCGACGAGCGGCTTCTGACCCCGGCCTTCCTCGCGATCGCGGCGTCGGTCCTCGCCTTCTTCGTCGCGAGCGGGCTCTTTCTCCCGTCGATCCCGCGCTTCGCGGCCGGTCCGCTCGCCGCCGACGACTTCTGGGTCGGCATCGTCATCGGCTCATTCAGCGTGTCGTCGATTGCGCTCCGACCGTTCGCCGGCCGCTGGGCGGACCGGCGCGGTCGTCGGATCATGCTCATCGCGGGCGCCGCCCTTCAGGTCGTCGCAGCCGTCGGTCACCTCTACGCCACGACGGTTCCGCTATTGATCGTCATGCGCCTCCTCCTCGGCGCGGCCGAGGCGCTGTTCTTCGTGGCCGGCCTGGCCGCGGCGACGGACCTCGCCCCCGAGAAGCGGCGCGGCGAGGCGATCAGCCTGATCTCGACGTCGTTGTATCTCGGCGTCGCGATTGGACCGCTGCTCGCGGAGTGGCTGCTCGGGGCGTTCGGCTTTCCGCCGATCTGGATCGCGGCGGCGCTGATCAGCGTCCTTGCGGTCGGCCTGAGCTGGTTTGCGCCTGAAACGCTGCCGCCAGCTCAACGGAAGCCCGCGGGCGCCGGGGGCGCGTGGTTCCACCGCGCCGGCATCGTCCCCGGCCTGCTCGTCCTCTGCGGTGCCTGGGGCATGGGCGCGTACTTCGCGTTTCTGCCGCTCCTGGGCGACGAGCTCGGCCTTGAAAGCGTCGGCGGCTACCTCGCCGTCTTCGCCCTTGTCGTGATCGGCCTCCGACTCGCGTTCGCCCGGTTGCCGGACCAGCTCGGCGCGGCGAGGCTGTCCGGGACGGCCCTGATCCTGACCGCCAGCGGCATGGCGATCGCCGGGTTCTTCCCGAGCGAGATCGGGCTGTGGGTCGCGACCGTCGTCTTCGCTGGCGGCGTGGCGTTCACGTTTCCCGCGATCGTGTCACTGGCGGTCATGGGCATCCCGGCATCGGAACGGGGTGCGGTCGTTGGCACGTCGAGCCTCTTCCTCGACGTCGCGTTCGGCCTCTCACCGGCGATCCTCGGCCTGCTCGCGGTCTACACCGGGTACCCGGTGACCTTCCTCGTATCGGCCGTCGTTGCCGGTATTGGCGCGACCTGGCTGCTCGTTCGCGGCCGGGCGTTCGTTCGGGCTCGCGAAGTCGCCGCAGCAGAGGCGGGCTAGGCTTCGGGCATGGCCGTCAAACGGGTCTTCGTCGCGGGCGCCGGGCTGATGGGCCACGGCATCGCGCAGGTCCATGCGGCGATCGGCACGAACGTGACGCTGTACGAGCCGGATCTCTCCCGAGCGATCGCCGGGCGTGACCGGATCGCCGGAAACCTGGAGCGCGCGGTCTCGAAAGGCAAGATCACTGAGGCCGATCGCGACGCCACGCTGGCCCGAATTGATGCGACCGACGACGAAGGCGACGTCGCCGACGCCGACGTCGTCATCGAGGCCGTCTTCGAAGACCTCGGCGTGAAGCAGGGCCTCTGGCGCGAGCTCGACGAACGAGCGCCGGACACCGCGATCTTCGCCTCGAACACGAGCTCGATCTCGATCGACGAGCTCGCGTCGGCCGTGTCACCAGCACGCCGCGAGCGCTTCGTCGGCATGCACTTCTTCAGCCCGGTGCCGGTCATGCCGCTCGTCGAGCTCATCCGCGGCGCCGCCACCACGGACGCCACGGAGGCGGCGATCCGCGAGCTGACCGACGCCCTCGGGAAGAAGCTCATTGTGTCCGCCGACCGGCCCGGCTTCCTCGTCAACCGGATCCTCATGCCGTTTCTGGCCGAAGCGATGCGGACGCTCGAGGAGGGGACGGGCACGGCCGAGGACATCGACGCGGGCGCCAAAGTCGGCCTCAACCATCCGATGGGCCCGCTCGAGCTCGCCGACTTCATCGGCCTCGACGTCTGCCTCGGGGTCATGAACGTCCTGCACGAGGGCATCGGTGGCGAGCACTTCCGGCCGCCAAAGGTCCTCGTCGACCTCGTCGAGGCGGGCCACCTCGGCCAGAAGACAGGTCGCGGCTTCTACACGTACCCGCGGAGCTAGCCCGTCAGCGACCGCCAAGGGCTGGGTCGGGGTAGGGTTGAGCCCCGCGACCCAAGGAGTCGAGATGCTGAGCGACTACCCCCTGAACCTCGCGTTGGCGACGAAGGACCTCGGCCAGGCGCGCGCCTGGTACTCGGAGAAGCTCGGTTTCGAGCCCCGCTGGGCGAACGAGTGGCTGCTCATGTACCGCGAGTTCGACTGCGCGTTCACGGTCTATGCCACCCGGAGCGCCGGGACCGCGCAGAACACGGTCGCGATCTGGAACGTCAAGGACCTGCCCAGCGCGATGGCCCGGCTCCGCGGCCGCGGCGTCACGTTCGAGGACTACGACTACGGCGACTTCAAGACTGTCGACGGCGTCGCGACCGATCCCGACGACGGGTCGTTGAACTCGTGGTTCAAGGATGGCGACGGCAACACCTGGAGCCTGTTCTACGGGCCGGATGATGATCGGCCGGAGCGCATCGGGCCAATGCTGGCGGCGTCCGACCTGGATCGGTCGAAGCAGTGGTGGTCGGAGAAGCTCGGCTACACGCCCGTGGAGCAGGTCGAGGGCGTGATCAACGTCTATCGATCCGGTGGCAAGGGGTTCAGCATCTATGCGACCCAGTTCGCCGGAACCGCGAAGAACACGGTCGCTGGCTTTCGGGTCAAGGACCTGCGGGCCGAGGTGGCCGCGCTTCGCCAGCGCGGCGTCGTGTTCGAAGACTATGACTTCCCCGAGTTCAAGACCGAGGATGGGATCTTCGCCGACCCGGAAGGCGACATGAGCGCCTGGTTCGTCGACTCCGAGGGCAACACGGTCGCGATCAACGAGGACGCCGACTCCAGCGCCGGCTAACCGCAGATC
>DASRJS010000126.1:0-15175 GCA_035649355.1 Candidatus Polarisedimenticolia bacterium | reverse complement strand
GTGTGCCAGCGGAAGCGGTTCGGAGCGGGGTTCTCGAAGTTCGCCATCGCCAGGTCGGCGCCCTTGATGACGTCCCGGACGGCGCCCGCATCCCCCGTTCGCTGCGTCCGCGGGATCTCCCAGCCGAAGCTCGAGCAGCAGGTGTGGTCGGTGATGTCGGCCGTGCCACCGTCGAACGGGAAGTCGACGCCCTTGCCGTTGATCTTGACGGTCTGGGCCACGCCGCGGTCGAGCAGGATGTCGCCGCCGGCGACGAGCGTCCAGGCAGCGTCGGGGTCGTAGGCCATCTCCGTGGCCGGCCGTCGGGCCGCGACCACCGGCATCTCGAGGATCGCGAGCGGCCAGTCCTCGAGCGACGCGACGCGGCCCCCGCCGAACAACGCGAGGCCGTTCCAGCTGAGCGCGTGGATGCCCGGCGTCACCTCGTCGGCGCGGAGGAACGCGAGGCGGTCGCGATGGGCCGCGAGGTCGGCCGCAAGGGCGGCGCCATCCGCCGCCTCGACGAGCCGGGTCGTGTCCGCGGGTCGGGTCGTTCCGAGCTGGTAGAGGATCTCGTCAGCGTCGCCCGCCACAAGCTCCAGCGCCGCGTACCGCTCGCTCGTTCCGGCCAGGACGGCGAGGACCTCGTCCCGGGTCGTGTTCGTCCACGGCGTTCGGAATTGCGTCACCGGGACGACCGCGACGCGAAGCGCCGCCTCGGCCGGCGGATGCGTGATCCGGGCCGTCGGTGATGGAATGGCCTCGCTCGGTACGCCGCCGACGATCGGCTCGGTGCTGCTGGGGCCAGGCGCCGTGCTCGAAAGCGGCCGGTTCGCCCAGCCCGCGGCAATCGGGACCGCGACCGCGACGACGGCAAGGAGACCGACCGCGACGAGCGGCGCCCGGCCGCGGCGCGGTCGATTCAGCACGGCGGAAGGGTAGCGCGGGCAAGGGGACGCCCCGTTCGGGCGGGCGAACGGGGCGTCGGTGAAGTCGAGGGTGATGGCGGACCCGACCGGATTCGAACCGGCGATCTCCAGCGTGACAGGCTGGCATGTTGGGCCGCTACACCACGGGTCCAGTTGCGGCGACGGCGGAGCATAGCAGGTGGGCTCGGGGGCGTCCCCTTGCCGGTCGGCGTGGCTACGCCGAGCGTCAGCCGGGGCCCTGGAGCAGAACCGGGGTCCAGCCGCGGAGGCCGTCGACCGCGCCGATGACCTCGACGACCTTGCCGTCGCGGAGCCGGTGATAGGTGATCGAATCCTGCCAGCGTGCCGGTTGACCAAGCGTGTCGACGCCGCCGAGGCCGAGCCCGACCAGGTACGTGTCATCGGCGGTCGCGGCGATGTCGTTGTAGTAGGCCGTCGGGGCCCAGGCATCGAGCAGGTCGAGCGTCGAGGTATCGATGACGAGGACGCCGGACGACGGACGCAGTCCCGACGAGTCGTCCTCGGAACCCCCGATGGCGTACATCAGCGCGCCGTCCGCCGAGCCGACGATCGTGCTGTGTGTGTAGACGTCCTGAGCACCGGAGAAGCGACTCCACACCACGGTCGCCGGGCCAGGATCGGGCAGGGTCAAGTGCGGCGCGTCGGCCGAGTTCGTCGGATAGGTCCGCGACACGACAGCGCCTGTTCGCGCGTCGACCCGGACCAGGGTCTGAGTCGCTGGCGACCACAGGAACACGCGACTGCCCGCGGCGTCGATCGCGGCGTCGAACCTTCCAGTAAGCGAGCCCGGGAGCCCAATCAAGCGAGAGCTGCCGGCGGCGGCCGCGGTCACGAGCGAGGTCGACGCGAAGGGGTCATCCGGCAGCGTGCAGAGGCCGCCGTAGAGCGACGGCCCGACGTAGGCCTCGCCGAAGCACACCGGCCCGGACGTCGCGGCGTCGATCGGCGGCACGACGGCCGGCGCTCCGAAACCGGCATCCGACGTTGGGACCTCGAACGCATGCGCGGCCCAGACCCGGTCCGGCTCCTGCCCGATCGGCGTCGACCAGATCGTCAGTCGAACGGCTCCCACCGGCGCGACACGCAGCGTCGCGAACGGCGGCCCGCCCTCGCCCGCCGGCAGCGGGATCTCGGTGCGGGCTCGGATCAGTCCGGACGTCGCGTCGACCGCCAGCAGCGCCGCCTCGTATCCGGCTTCCTGCCGCACCAGGGTCGAAACGAAGAACGTGCTGCGATCCGGCGATAGCGCGGTTTCGAAGCTGATCGAGCTGCCGAAGCGGTCGTCCACCGCCGTCTCGAGCGTCACGACCTCGGTCCGCTCGGACGCCTCGTCCGGACCGCTCGACCGGACGACGGCGACGCGTGCCGTCGCACCGTGCTGTTGCCACGGCCGCTCGATGCAGAGGCAGAGCAGCGAGCCGTCCGGATTGATGAACGGCGCGCCTTCGAAGGCTTCGTACGGGGTGCCGGACAGCCGACCCGTGCGCGGATCCAGCCAGCGCAGCCCGCCGGCAAGCATCGCGAGCGGTTGGCTTGGCGCACCGACGTCCGCGATCTGCAGCGGGGGCAGGGTCGCTGCGAGCCGCGGGGTCGGCCCAGGCGATGCGTTCAGGTCGGGCGCGACGCTCGGTCCCGGGATCACCGGGTCGAACACGGCCACGCCGACGGCGACGAGCAGGACGGCTCCGGTGATCAGCGTGACGAAGGCGGCCCGCTCGCCACCGCTCTCAACGCGAGCGCCGGCGCGGTAGCCGCGGGGCGGCTCGGGCGAAGGGCCGTCGCGCCCCTCGGTGGTCCGTCGCGCGCTCGAACCGGAGCGCGGCGGTTGCTCCGCGTTCATGGCATGCCGAACGCTACACCCGGGCCAACGGGCTATCCTCGGCCCGCCCATGGACCTCATCGACCTCCGCTCCGACACGGTGACTCGGCCGACGCCCGAGATGCGCCGGGCGATGGCCGAGGCCGAGGTCGGCGACGACGTCTTCGGCGACGACCCAACGGTCATCGCCCTCGAGGAGCGCGCGGCCGACCTCCTTGGCAAGGAAGCGGCGCTGTTTGTCCCTAGCGGGACGATGGCGAACCTCGTCGCCCAGATGGCCCACCTCGATCGCGGCGCCGAGACGATCGCGGGCTTCCAGAGCCACATCGTCATGGACGAAGCCGCCGGCCACGCCGTGATCGTCGGGGCCAGCATTCGGACCCTCCACGAGTCCCCGGACGGGACGCTCGACCCTGCGGAAGTCCGCGCGGCATTCCGAGATTCGAGCGACGTCCACGAACCGCTGACCGGTCTCGTGACCATCGAAAACACGCACGCCCACTCGGGCGGCCGGCCGCTCGATGCGGCCTACACACGGACGATGGCCGGCGTCGCCCACGAGCGCGGCGTCCCGCTTCATGTCGACGGCGCTCGATTCTTCAACGCCGTCGTGGCGCTCGGCGTCTCCGCTCGGGAGCTCGCGGGTCCCGCGGATTCGGTCTGCTTCTGCCTGTCCAAGGGTCTCGCCTGCCCGATCGGCAGCCTCGTCGTCGGCAGCCGAGACCTCATCTGGAAGGCACGCCGAGCTCGCAAGATGGTCGGCGGCGGGATGCGCCAGGTCGGTGTCCTGGCGGCGCCCGGCCTCGTCGCGCTGCGCGACGGGCCGGCCGGCATGATCGAGCGCCTTGCCGAAGACCATGCGAACGCCCGCCGACTTGCCGAAGCGCTGAGCGCGATGCCCGGCATTGCCTCGCCAGGTGGGTCGGCTCAGCCGGAGGCCGGTGCCCTGGACCCGACGCGCGTCCTCACGAACTTCGTGCTCTTCAAGGTCGAGCGAGACCGCGCCGCGTTCATCGAGGCCGCCCATCGCCGAGGCCTGCTGCTCGTCGAGTACCCCGGTGGCCAGGTTCGGGCGGTCACGCACTACGGTGTCACCGCGGCCGACATCGAAACCACGATCGGGATCATCGACCAGTCGCTCGCTGAAACCCCGCTCCGGCCCGTCGCCGCCTGACGGCGGCGTCCATCACGCCGCGCATGCAGGTCATCCCGTCCATCGACGTCCAGTCCGGCCGGTCCCGCGTGGTCTTCTGGCCGGGAGCAGCAAGCGGCGTCGGAGCGCCGACGGACCAGCCTGGCCGCATCGCCGGCCACTTCGTCAGCCTGGGCGCGCCGGCGATCCATGTCGTCGACTTCGATGGTGCCCGGCGCGGCGAGCCCGTGAATCTCGAGGCGATCGGCGCGATCGCCTCGGTGGTCGCGACGCCGATCCAGGTCGCCGGCGGCCTCGAGGGCGCGGATCGCATTCGCCTCGTCTTCGCTGCGGGGGCGACCCGAGCGGTGCTCGGGACGTCGGTCGTTGACGACCCGGCGCTCGTCCGCGAATGCCTCGCGGTGGCCGGCGACTGGCTGGCGGTGGGTCTCGATCCGCGGCCCGAGCGGCTCAACGCATTCCCGTGGCGTCGGTCGCGCGTCCCGTCGATCCGGGAGCTGACCGACGAGCTTGCCGGGCTCGGCGTCCGACGCTTCGTCCTTGGTCACGGTGGCACGGACGCTGAGCTGGAGGTCCTCGCCGGGCTGGCCCGGGACGTCGAAGCCGACCTGCTCGTCGCGGGCGGCGTCAGCGACCTCGACTCGGTGCGCCGCCTGCGCGATATCGGCGTGACCGGCATCATCGTCGGCGAAGCGCTGCTCTCCGGCGCGCTCGACTACCCCGCCGCAGTGGAGGCCGCCGCGTGATCCGACGCCCTCGCCCGATCGTCCTCGTGCTCACCGCGATCCTCGCGCTCTCAGCCTGCGGAGGCGGGGGCGGCGGGACGAATCCACCCGCGAGCAACGCGACGACCGCGTGCCCGACCGCCCAGCCTGCCGCCCTCGCCGCCGGCGAAACGCGAACGGTAACGATCGACACGTCGAAGGGCCGGATCACGATCAAGGTCGAGGGCTCGCTGTCGCCGATCGCGGCCGGCAACTTCGTCGCGCTTGCCGCCTGCGGCTATTACGACGGTGTCGTGTTCCACCGCGTCGTCCCCGGGTTCGTCATCCAGGGCGGCGACCCGACCGGCTCGGGCAGCGGCGGACCCGGCTACACGATCCAGGACGAGCCGGTCACGGCCGTGTACGGCCGCGGCACAGTCGCCATGGCCCGGACCCCTGCGCCGAACTCACAGGGCTCGCAGTTCTTCATCGTCCTCGATGATGCTGCCCGCGGATCGCTCGAGAGCGCCAACACCTACGCGATCTTTGGAACCGTCCTCGAAGGAATGGAAACGGCTGAGGCGATCGCCGCCGCGGCAGACGCCGAGCTCCCGACGAACCCGATCGCAATGGACAGCGTGTCCGTCTCGAACCCGTAGATCACAGGAGGCCCACCCGCATGACCAGCGCCACGATCGCCACCGAGCTCGGTGACATCGACGTCGAGCTCTACACCGAGAGCGCCCCGAAGGCCGCCCAGAACTTCATCGACCTGGCCACCAAGGGCTTCTACGACGACGTGATCTTCCACCGCGTCATCCCGGGTTTCGTTGCCCAGGGCGGCGACGGCCAGTTCGGCAAGAAGGCGTCGCTCGATCGTGGTCGCGTCGGGACCGGCGGTCCCGGTTACAAGTTCGAGGATGAGCCGGTCAAGGGCGACTACGTCCGCGGCGCGCTCGCGATGGCGAATGCGGGGCCGAACACGAACGGCTCACAGTTCTTCATCTGCCACCAGGACCTGACCGGCAAGCTGCCGAAGAACTACACGCTGTTCGGCGTCGTCACGAAGGGCATGGACGTCGTTGACTCGATCGTGAACGCGCCGCGGAACAACCGCGACCTGCCCGATAGCCCGGTTGCCATGACCGGGGTGACGATCCACGCCGCGGAACGTTAAGGAATTTATATCGTTCGGGGCGTCTAAACCCTTGTTTGAGGAGCCGCCGGCGCGCATACTGTTGCTGCTGCAACGCAGCGCGCTGCCCCAGCGGCAAGGTCATGGGTAGGTTGGGTCAGGGTAGTCGGTGCAGCCGACGTGATAGATGCCCTTGACGCGTGGCAGAAGCACCCGAACAACTCGTTCGGTCTTCACCGGGACAGCAACGAAGCGGCTCCTTCGGGAGCCGCTTCGTACTTTGTCCGGCGGTTTGCAGCGCTAGTCGTCTGACTCGCCGCCCCGTCATCTGAGCCGAGCAGACGAAAGCCCGGGCCGAAGCCCGGGCCCCCATCAGATCAGCGCCGTGTTGGCGGCGCCGGCTTCACGTCAGCTCAGCGGCTGTACGCCGGCTCCAGGATCCACTCGCGGAGGGCCTCCTTGGCCTTCTGCGGGTTGTCCGTCAGGAACGCAAGGTGGACGTTGCCACCCGACATGCCCGTTGGGATCGCGGCCTGGATGTTCACGCCCGCGTCAGCAAGGCGCTTCGTGGCCTCGTACAGCGTGCCCGGGCGGTCCGCCAGGCGAACCGTCTGGTACTCGACCTCGTGGAACTTGAGCTGGCCCCCGTTGAGGGCCTGTCGCGTCCCACTCTCGTCGCTGGTCAGGAACACGGCCGTGCCGCTGTCGCCGCACACCGAACCGCTGAAGCCAGTGACGTTGATCGCCCGGTCGGCGATCGTCTTGGCAGCCTTCGCAAGCTCGCCAGGCTTGTTCTTGAGGTCAACAATGAACGCAATCATTGTGTCCCTCCATGCTCGCACCGACCCGGACGAGCGGCCTGAACTGACCGTCGTGAGCGAGCCGGGAGACTTCCGATTCTACCCCCGGCTGTCCCGCCTGAGCCTTGCATGCGCCTACCAAGGGCCTTGCAATCCGGCCCGCTGAGCTGGCACTTCGGACCTTGTCACTTGCTACTTGACAGTAGCACGTTGCTGCCGTAAGTTCTTGCTAGGCGAAGGTAGCAAGTAACGGCAGCGACAAGGAGATCGACATGGCGACGATCACAACGACGCAGGTTGCCCATCGTCCGGCTGCGAGCCCGGCGGCCGTCCTCATCCGGACGCTGATCCTCGCGCTCACCATCGGTACGGCCGTCATCCACGCTTCGCTCGGCGGGCTCCTTTTCCTGGCTAACGCCGCCGGATACGCGACGCTGGCGCTCGGGCTGGTCCTGCCGGGTCCATTCGCGACCCAGCGGTGGCTCGTCAGGCTTGCGCTGGCCGGGTTCACCGCCGCCACGATCGGGGCGTGGTTCCTGTTCGGCGGGCGCTTCCCGCTCGCCTACATCGACAAAGGGCTCGAGGTCATCCTCATCGGCCTGATCGGCATCGAGCTGTGGCAGGTCGACGGCGGTCCGCGCGGAATCATCGGACGGCTGCGCGACCTCGCGACGGCCGCGCGTCGCCGCCTGACACCGCGAGCCGGTCGATGACTCGGCAGCCCAACGTCGTCGGCGCACTCGTCGCGCTGGTCATCGTTGCGGCGTGCGGGGCGGAGGCCATGACCGGCCCACCGCCGACGGCGCCGCCGGGGGGCGCGGTCATCGTGGCATCGAAGATCGCGTTCGATCGGACGGAGATCGACGTGCCAGCCGGGCAACCGTTCGAGTTGCTCCTCGAGAACCGCGACGCGCTCCCCCACAACGTGGCGATCTTCGGTGCCGACAGCAAGCCGGTATTTGTTGGCGAGATCTTCAGCGGACCCGGCGCAAAGACTTACGACGTGCCCACCCTGGCCTCCGGCAGATACATCTTCCGGTGCGACGTCCACCCGCTCTCGATGGTCGGCGAGGTCGTCGCAGGTTGAATCGGCTGATCCGCGGCCGGCGGTGCCAGACGACAACGCGAGGCACATCGGCTGGCTGAATAGGACTGGAAGTGCGGTCTGCGGCGGTCTAGTGTGCGGGCATGAAGCACCGCGGACGGATCCTCGCCGGAGCCGTCGGCCTCCTCGCCATCGTGATCGCCTTGCCGGCGTTTGCTGCTCAGCCCGAGAAGCCCGAGAAGGCGAAGGTCGAGAAGACTCCGATCACGCTCAAGGGCTCCATCAAGGCGGCCACGGATACCGACGGCAAGACCGAGTACACGCTGACGAGCGGCGGCACCACGTACACGCTCGAGGCCGGCCCGAAGTGGTTCTTCGGTGACAACCATCCGCTCAAGCCGTTCGTCGGCAAGAGCGTGACCATCGAGGGACAGGTCGCCGCCGGCTCGACCGAGGTCGACGTCACGTCCGTCAACGGCACGGCCCTCCGCGGCCCCGGCAAGCCGCCGTGGGCGGGCGGTTGGAAGAAGGTCGGCCACCTCCATCCCGGCTGGAGCCAGGCGAAGGCCGACCGGTTCAAGGCGAAGTTCGGCGACTGCTTCCCGCCCGGCCAGTGCAAGGACAAACCGGCGAAGGGCGGCCCGGAGGCCAGCGAGGCCCCATAGCCGCGCCCTCCGCGGGACGACGCTAGATTCCCGGGCATGACCGATGACGAGCTCAGGGCCGACGGAATCAGCCCCGACCAATTCCATGGAACCGAAGGAACCGAGGACTGGCGCGTCGTCGAGGACGGCGCCGGCGCGTTCTTTCGCACCGGCTCGTACGCCGAGAGCGCCCGGCTCGTGGCCGCCATTTGTGGGCTGCCCGGTCTGGACACGGACCGACCTCGCATCGACGTCCGAGCCGACGGCGTCTCGGTCCGGCTGCTGACGCGCCGGGACGACTGGTACGGACCCACTCGGCGAGACGTCGAGCTGGCACGCCAGATCTCCGCAGCAGCGCGGGAGCTCGGCCTGACGGCTGACCCTTCAGCCGTCCAGAGTTTCCTCGTGATCCCAGGCGCCCCGGACATCTCGGCCGTCGTGCCGTTCTGGCGTGCCCTCCTCGGCTACGAGCCGCGGCCCGACAGCCCCAAGGAGGACCTGGTGGACCCGCACGATCGCGGGCCATCGTTCTGGTTTGAAGCAATGGACGAGCCACGCCCCGACGGAGGCGGTGCGATTCACGTCGCGGTCTGGATCCCGCTGGAGCAGGCCGAGGCTCGGGTCGCTGCGGCGCTGGCCGCCGGCGGCCGGATCGTCCGCGACGATCGCGCACCCATGTGGTGGACGCTCGCGGACGCCGCCGGCAACGAGGCCGACATCTCTACGACCAAGGGCCGCGGCTGAGCCGGCGTCGGCGCCGGCTAACCGCCTGGGGCCGCCAGCCAGGCGTATCCACCGAAGTAGTCGTCGGCGAGCGGCGTCTTCGTGACCTGCGTCTGCGCCGTCCCATCCGCGTTCATCGTCCACAACGTCACGTGGCCGGCCTGTTTCCGCTCGAAGAGGAGCATGCGGCCGTCCGGTGACCAGATCGGCGCAACCGAGGTGGAGCCATCGGCGTCGGAGGTCAGGGGCATCGGCTCGGAGCCGTCAAGACCAACGATCCAGACCTGCGGCTGCGACCGAAGCCGGCTCGTGAACGCGATGCTGCTGCCGTCCGGCGACCACTGCGCGGAGACCGCTCCGATACTCGTGGGAACGATCTGACGGAGGCCGGTCCCGTCGGGGTTCACGATAAAGAGGCCGGTCGAGTCCGCTGTGATGACGCGCACCGTGAACGCGATCTGTCGCCCGTCGGGCGACCAGGCTTCCGAGATCCGCCCTTGACCGTCGAACGGGCCCCAGAACTCGAGGTCGACCGGCACCATGTCGTCCGTCGACAGCCTGTGCTCGGTCGGGCCGTCCGCGGCTCGAACCAGGAGCGTGCTCGTGCCATCGCCGAGCTCCCGGTTCACCAGGAGCAGTGATGCATCTGGAGACGGACTGACCCAGTCCCTGGCGCCCGCCGGTGACAGGACGACCGGCGTGAGGTCGCCGCCGTCCGACGCACGCACGCTGTACAGGCCGATGTCGAGAGGGTCAACCGCGTCGACCCCGGAGAAGACGAAGATCCGGGCGCCATCGCCGGACCACCCGACCGGGTCGAGATGCATCTGGCGGTCGGGGTAGGCGTCGAGCAGGACGAGGCTCGCGTCCTTTGCGTCGAGGATCGCCGGACGGATCCATTCATTGACCAAGCGCCGGACCAGGAGCGTCCGACCGTCCGGCGACCTCCTGGCCGGGAGCAGGCCGTCGTCCTGCAGCGCGATCTCGTTCGAGCCATCCGGATCAATCATGAACTCGGGCGGCGGCCAGACCCCGGCTTCTCGATAGAAGACGATCTTGCCGTCGGGGGTCGGCCTCGACGACGTTGGCCCGGGCCCGGACGCCGCCGGCGTCGGGGTCGGAGTTGGCGTCGGGCTCGGCGAGGCGCTCGAGAAGGTCGGGGCCGAGGCTCCGCAGCCGACGATAGCGATCGAGACCGCGGTCGCGGCGACCGGCGCGACCCAGCGTCCAAGGCGCCTCACGGAGCCGTACCTCCGTAGCGCTCGGCCGAAGTCAAGGCTTCGCCGGTGCTGACGCTGATCCCCCCGGCAGCAAGGACCGAGCCGTCGACCAGGAGGGTCGTCGTGTGGCCAACACGGGGTGCGGCCATGGCCGCCGCCGCGGACCAGGTGCCGTCGGCGGGATGGAACAGCTCTGCCGTCGCGAGGATCCGGTCGGTGGTCGCCCCGTAGCTGAGCCCACCGACGACAAGCACGTTGCCGTCGAGCAGAAGGACAGCGGTCTGGCCGTAACGGGCCGCCAGCATCGTGCCGGTTGGCGCCCACGTCCCGGAGCTCGGGTCGTACAGCTCGGCGGCGTCAAAGAACTCGAACGGGCGGGCGTTCTCGTCGATGCCTCCCGCGACCAGGACCCGTCCGTCGGCCAGGACCGTCGCCGTGTGACGCCGAGGTCGCACCGGCAGGCTGCCGGTGGCGGTCCATGTCCCCGCGGTCGGATCGAAGAGCTCGGCGGAGTCCGACGAGGGCGCTTCGTTCAGGATGCCGATGCCTCCGGCCACAAGGACGCGTCCGTCAGCGAGCAGGACGGCGACCTGGTCCTCTCGGGGCGTGACGAATGAATCCACGAGGGTCCACGCCCCGGTCGCGGGGTCGTAGAGATCCCCCTGCGAGCTGCCACCTGCGACGAGCACTCGCCCATCCGGTAGAAGCGTGGCGGTCTGACCCTGGCGGCGTCCATTCAGGCGACCGGTAATCGTCCACGACCCGGAGGCCGGGTCGTAGATCTCGGCCGTGTCGGTTGCCCCCGGGTCGCCGAGCGCGTGGAGCTCGCCGCCCTCGACGAGCACACGGCCGTCGGCGAGCAGGGTGGCCGTGTGGAACGAGCGCGGGACGTTCATGCTCGTGGTCTCGGTCCAGATGCCCGTGCTCGGGTCGTAGATCTCGGCGCTCGCGAGCCGGTCCTGCGAGGGCGACGCCTCCCCGCCGGCGACCAGGACTCGTCCGTCCAGCAGCTTTGTCGCCGTGTGCCAATTCCGGCCGACGGTCATGCTGCCCGTGGCAGACCACACGGCTGCGCCCGGCGTGACGACAAGCGTCGGGCTCGGCATTGGGGACGGTTGAGGTTCCACTGACAGCAGGCGCACGAGCTGCGAGCCAATCGCCAGCGCCCCGAGTGTCAGAGCCGCAGCCAGGGCGATGACCACGAGCACCGTCAGCGGCCGCGCGTTCCGTGAGCGCACGATCGCCGCCGAGAACCGCGACAAGATGGAGCCGCCAACTGGTGCGCGGGAGGCGGCGACTCGCGTGATCGCCATCGCGTCCACGGTTCTGGATGGGCCCGCGACCGCGTCAAGGCCAACGGCCAGGCGGCGTTCGAACGTGCTCAGCTCATGCATCGATGAGCTCCTTCTCGAGTCGCTGGAGCAGGCGCGCCAGGCGTGCTCGGGTGCCCGATGGGCTGCGTCCGGTCGCGAACGCGAGCTCGGTCGCATCGAAGCCGGCCAGGTAGCGCATCGCGATCAGCGCGCGGTCGTTTGGGTCGAGCCGGGCGAGGGCATTGCGAAGGTCGATCGAGCTGATGGCCGCGCCTGGATCGAGACCGCCTCCCGGGTCGTCGACATGGATGACCGGGATCTCGAGGAGAGCGCGCCGCCTGCGGGACCGAAGCAGCTGGCGCGCCTCATTCACCGCGACCGACACGAGCCATGGCTTCAGTCGTGCAGGCTCGCGCAGGCTGCGCAACTTCCGCCACGCGATCGACCAGGCCGCCGCGACGGCATCCTCGGCGAGTCCGTCATCGCCGCAAACGACGACGCAGACCCGGCGCATGTCCTCGTGATACAGGCGAACAATCGACGCGAACGCCAGCTCATCGCCGGCTGCCGCCAGCGCGATGAGCGCTGAGGGTTGCTCCGCGTCGCTGCTTGTCATCACCGCCATATGACATGGATGCACGGCGGAGGGCAAGCGATTCACCGCGGCCGCGAGAACTCGAATCCGGGCCTAACCTCGGGCGACGTCGGAGCTTGGCGTCAGCCGGCTTCAGTCGCCCCCGACCCCCCAGTCCACGTTGATCTCGTTCGCCGGCGTGCGGGTGACCTGCTGTCGCTCGGTCCCGTCGGGCAGGCTCGTCCAGATGTCCGCGATGAAGCCGACAGGGGTCCGCGAATAGGCGATGTGCGTTCCATCGGGTGACCACGCCGCACCGAACAGGAACGCGTCGTCGCTGATCCTGTTCACGATCTGGCCCTCGAGATCGAGGATCACGAGCGACCCACCGCCAGCCGTCAGGACGAGGCGGCCATCCGGCGAGAATCGGCCTGCATCCTCGTATTTCGCGGTGCCGAGCTGGTGCGGTTCGGCGCCGGCCGAGTCGATGAGCAGCAACGGTCCGCTGCCTTCGTCCTCGGGGCCGCGAATGAACGAGAACTGGCCAGAGGACGAGTAGTCACCGGGGAAGTCCGCCATCCCCTCGGGTGCCGACGTAAGTCGCCGAAGATCGCCCCCGTCCGACGAGCGCACCGAGTAGATCCCGCGTCGCGTGGGATCCGTGTCGTCCCAGGCCTCGCAGGCCAGCCGGGCATCGTCGAATGACCAGGCGCCGCATGCGAGGTTGAGCGTGGGATCGGGGATTTCGAGCGTTCGGAGGACGGTTCCGTCGGGAGCCACGATCGCGGTGCCGATCCGCCCGTCGGCGAGCTGCGTGACGACCGTGATCTCGGTCCCCGACCGGGACCATCTGTTCAGGCCCTCCTCCCAGGGCAGCGGCACCTCGGTCTCCTGGGTGCCGTTCGGGAGCGAGATGAACGAGCCCTGGTTCGAGTGGTTCGACTCGTTGAACCTCGAGAACAGGAGCCGGCCGGGGAGCAGTGGCCCAGCCGTCAGCGACGACGCCGGTGATTCAGTCGGTGGCTCAGGCGACGCGGCGCCTGGGCTGGATGTCACGGCCGTCGCGCTGGGCGATGGCGTCACGCCGCCTCCCTGACAGGCGACAACCAGAAGAAGGACCGCACTGACGAGTGCGGTCCGTTGGGGCAGGCGGTTCCTCTCCACGGGGCAGCTCCTGACGATAGGTGCCGGTCGGCGCCGACCGGCTGCGCCGACCGTAGGGACGGGCTCGACCCAAGCGCGTCGGTGGGAACACCCAGATCTGGCGGTCCGGTCCCCTATCTTTCGTGGCGCTCGTCGACCAGCCCGAGGCGCCGGCCCTCGCGGACAGCCTCGCCCCGAGTGCGGGTGCCGAGCTTGGCCAACACCGCGGAGACGTGGTGCTCGACGGTCTTCGGCGAAATGATCAGGCGCTCCGAGATGTCCGCATTCCTGAGTCCATCCGCGAGGAGCTCCAGGACGTCGACCTCACGGCGGGTGAGCCCGGCGGCGTTCGCCCGAGTGCTCGATGTCGGTCCCCTGGCGACCGCATGCGCTCCGTGGGCTCGCAGCCGACGCGCGACGATCCGCGACGCCGGCAACGCCCCGAGTTCTTCGAACCGGGCCAGGGCATCACGCAGCACGCCCTCCTCCACGGAATCGGTCAGGGCCAGGGCGGACTCGTACGGACAGCCGAGTGCCTCCCAGAGGGCCGCCGCGGCAGCCCAGTCCCCCGCCATCTGGAGGGCGAAGGGCTCGGCGACGCCTGACGATGGGGGCGCGACAGCCGCGGCCTTCCAGCGCCAGAACGCCAGCTCCCCGACCGGCCATGAACCGCCTCGCTGCCGCGCTGCTTCGAATACGCTCTCGACTTCGATCGCGGCTCGGCTCGGCTCGCCCGCCAGCCAGGCGGCCTCGGCGCGGGCGATCCGAACAGGCACCATCAACTGGAGCTGCTCGAACGGTTGGGCCAGCTCAAGAGCCTGGTCGAGGATTTCGACAACGCCTCTCTCCCCGCGACGCGCCCGAACCCGGCCGACCACCGTGCAGGCCATGATCCGGATGTAGGCGGGAGTGGCCGGATCGATCGCGTGCGGCAGCGCCGAATCGAAAGCCTCCGTCCAGCGTCCCTGCATGACGCGGATCTGGTCGAGGCAATCCCGCAGGAATAGGCCGTGCTCGCCGAGCTCGCGCTCCGACGCGAGGGCGAGGCCCTCTTCCGCAAAGCGCTCCGCGAGCGCCGGCTCGTGTGACATCGTCGCGGTCTCTGCGAGGTTGGCGAAGCCGCGTGCGACGTCGTCGTGCAATCCCGCTTCGCGCCCGAGGCTGATGCTCGCCTCGACCAGCTCCCGCCCGGCTGGATCGTCGCTCAGGAGCATCGAGGTCCCCATGCTGTTGAGGGCATGCGCACGCGCCTCCACGTGCCCGAGCTGCTGCGCAAGCTCGATCGCCCGGCGGCCCGCCGACATCGCGGCCTCGTGGTCCCACGCCATCATCCGGTGCTGCGACAGGTTCGCGTACGCCATCGCGAGCTCGGGTCCCGACGGCAGCGTCTCGAGGAGCTCGATCGCCGCGCGGCCAAGGGCATCCCCTTCATTCGCACCACCGAGGTAGAGCAGGGTGCGCGACAGCCAGCGCGCGGCGTCTCCTTCCGCGAGGCGATCGCCGGCCAGACGCCAGCAGTCGAGCGAGGCTCGGGCCGCCGCGACCGCGGCGACGTGATCGCCGAGCACGAAGCACTCGTATGAGCGCGCGCGAAACAACCGGCCACGAGCGTCATTCCCGAGGCCGGACGCGAATCGCAGCACGCGTGCGTACTGAGCCGCGGCCTCGCGGTGGGCATCGACGGACGCTGCTCGCTCAGCGGCAGCCGTGCCGTATGCGATGACGGCGTCCGCATCGCGAGCGGCTTCGGCGTGGTGGGCGATCTGCGCCGGGTCGTACGTCCCGGCCGGCGCCTCGATCATGAGGTCCAGGACTCGGCGTTCGATGGCCAGGCGCCGGGTCGGCGAGATCGCGTCCTCCAGCACTTCGCGAGCCAGCTCGTGTCGAAACACGATGTCGCCGCCGGCGCGGCGAAGCACACCACGCTCGAGGCACTCCTCGAGTGCGCCGGGCTCCGGCCGCTCCACGCGATC
>DASRJS010000125.1:0-4559 GCA_035649355.1 Candidatus Polarisedimenticolia bacterium | reverse complement strand
ATCCGGCGCACCACCACGACGACGACGACATCGACCCGCGCCTGGCGGTGCTGAAGGCGCTGGCGGTCGACGCCGAGGGCGAGAACGGCTAGACTCCGCCGGCCGCAATCGAACACGAAAGGAGCCCCACGACCCGATGGGCGTGCCCAAACGAAAGGTTTCCCACGCCCGCCAGGGCGACCGCCGGGCGCATCTTGCGCTCAGCCTGCCCGCGCTCGAGGAGTGTCCCCACTGCCACGAGCCGAAGCGGTCGCATCGCGCGTGTCCGAACTGTGGCTTCTACGGCGGCCGGCCCGTCCTCGAGCTGAAGACGCCCAAGGACGAACCGGCGCCGTCCTGAGGACGCTCACCCGATGACCGCCCCGCGAACCGACGACCGGGGCGGCGTCCGCGTCGCCGTCGACGCGATGGGCGGGGACCACGGCCCAGCCGAGATCGTCCCCGGCGCGCTCGATCACGCCCGCGCCAACCCCGATGACGAGGTCCTCCTCGTCGGCCAGCCGGACGCGCTCGCATCGTTCGGGCCGTTCCCGGCCAACGTCCGGATCGTCCCGGCGGCCGAGGTCATCGGGATGGACGAGCATCCGGCGCTCGCATTGCGCGAGAAGAAGAACGCCTCGATCCTCGTCGCCTGCGACCTCGTCAAGCGCGGCGAGGCGGATGCCGTCATCACCGCGGGGCATACCGGAGCGGCGATGGCCGCGGCCATCCTGCGGATCGGGCGCCTGCCCGGCGTCGATCGCCCGGCGCTCGCCGTCCAGATGATTCGGTCAGGCACCCCGTTCGTGCTCCTCGACATCGGCGCGAACCCCGATTCGAGCGCCGAGAACCTCGCCCAGTACGCCCGGATGGGGGCGATCTTCGCGGAGCGTGTGCTCGGCGTCGCGAAGCCGCGCGTCGCGCTCCTCTCGATCGGGGAGGAGAAGGGCAAGGGCGACCTGCGGATCCAGCGCGCGACCGAGCTCCTCGACCTCTCGGGCCTGAACTTCGTCGGCAACGTCGAGGGCCGCCACCTGACCGGCGACTTCGCCGACGTTGTCGTGACGGATGCGGTCGCCGGCAACGTCGTGATCAAGTTCTTCGAGGGCCTGTCGGGCTTCATCTTCGACCTGTTCCGCGCCGAGTTCGGCAGGAACCTTCGCGGCAAGCTGGCATACCTGCTGCTGCGGCCCGGGGTGGACCGGATTCGCGAAGTCTTCGACTACGAACGCGCTGGGGGCTCGCCGCTGCTCGGCGTTCGAGGCGTCGTGGTCATCACCCATGGCCGCGCGAAGCGGCGAATGGTCAGCTTCGGCTGCGCGGTGGCGGCGCGGACAGCCCGGACCAGTGTCCCTGCGCTCATCGCGGAAGCGCTGCGCGAGGACGCGGCGAGGCTCGGTGCGGCCCCCGAGACGGGACCTGTGCAGGCGCGCACAGAGTCCGTTGAGGCCGTTGCGGCCGTTGACGCGGTCGAAGCCGGCGCCGAGGGCCGCTCGTGAGCGGCCCGACGCTCGACATCGGCCGCCCGGTCGTCGAGGAGATGGTCCGCCTCGCGGCGCTGGAGGTGCCCGGGATCCTGCGGGTCGGGCGCGGCGGCGCGGCCGTCGCGGCCTGGTTCGCCGGCCCGCCGGTCAAAGTCCGCGTCCGAGACGGCAAGGTCGACGTCCGGCTCTGGGTCATCGCTCGACCGGCCGTCGCGCTGCAGCCCCTCGCCAGGCAGGTCAGCGGCGCGGTCGGAGCGGCCGTCGAACGGCTCCTTGGCCTGCAGCTCGGATCACTGACTGTCGTCATCGATGGCGTCGGCGGCTGACCGCCACCGCGGTCGGCGCGAGGCCCGACGCGTTGCCCTGACCGCGATCTTCGAGGCCGACTTCGGGCAGCACACCGCCGAGGCTGTCCTGGAGCGCGAGCTCGAGCGCGTCGCGGACCCTTCGACCGCCGAGCTGGCCCGCGAGATCGTCACCGCGGTGGTTCGGAATCGCGACACGCTGGACGCCCGGATCCAGGCCGCGGCGCCGCGCTACCCGATCGTTTCGATGGCTCCGATGGACCGCGCGCTGCTCCGTTCCGGCCTTGGTGAGGTGCTACACTCGCCGACGCCGGCCCGGGTGGCGATTGCCGAGTGGGTCGAACTGGCACGGATCTACAGCGGAGACCCGATGCGCCGCCTCCTGAACGGGGTGCTCGGGCGGATCGCAGCCGAATCGACCGGCGGAGAATCGCCGGGACCCAGCTCCGAGGAGGGAGTCAGTGGCCACGACGTACGACCGGCTGAAGAAGATCGTCGTCGAACAGCTCGGCGTGGACGAGGACGAAGTCAAGCCGGAAGCGTCGTTCGTCGACGATCTGAACGCTGACTCGCTCGACCTTGTCGAGCTGATCATGAGCCTCGAGGAAGAGTTCGGGACCGAGATCTCGGACGAGGATGCCGAGCGGATCCGGACCGTCAACGACGCCGTCGAGTACATCGACGAGCGGTCTTCCTGAGGCGAGCCGAGCGGCGGTAGCCGACCCGAGGACGTGCACCCGGCCGACCCGTTCGCCAAACGACTCGGCCTCGCCGTCCGGAATCGCGACCTCCTCGCCCAGGCGCTCACCCACTCGAGCTACGTCCACGAGCATCCCGGGCTGACGCCGGGTCACAACGAGCGCCTCGAGTACCTCGGCGACGCGGCCGTCAACCTGGCGCTCTCGGAGGCGCTTTATGCACGGCACCCGGACGATGACGAGGGCGTTCTCTCCGCACGCCGTGCGGCAATCGTGAGCACGACCGGCCTCGCCCGGCTCGCCGGCCGCCTCGAGCTCGGGGAGCACCTGCGCCTCGGGGAAGGGGAGTCGCACCGCGGCGGGCGGCTCCGGCCGTCGCTCCTCGCCTCGTCGTTCGAGGCGGTCGTCGGCGCCCTGTACCTCGATCTCGGCTGGCCGAAGACACGCGACTGGATCATCGGGCTCGCCGAGCCGGACATCAGCCTCGAGACCGCGCCACTCTCGCTGAAAAGCCCGAAGAGCCGGCTCCAGGAGCACACCCAGCGAACCACAGGCGGCCGGCCCGCGTACCGCGTCCTCGAGGCAACCGGGCCGGACCACGAAAAGCACTTCCGGGTCGAGGTCGCGGTGGACGGCGTCGTCCTCGGCGCGGGCGCGGGCTTGTCGCGGCGAACCGCGGAGACCGCGGCGGCCTCGGAGGCGCTCGAGGCGCTGCGGCGTCGCGAGACCACGGAGCCGTCGGCGTGACCGCTCCCGCGCGGCTGCTCTCGATCCGGCTCCAGGGCTTCAAATCATTCGCCGAACGGACGCACGTCGAGTTCGGGCCCGGAATCAGCGCGGTCGTCGGCCCGAACGGCTCGGGCAAGAGCAACCTCGCCGACGCCCTTCGCTGGGCGCTCGGAGAGCAGGGCCGGGCGCTCCGGACGCGAAAGGCCGAGGACGTCATCTGGGCCGGCTCGGAACGCCGTGCCGCCGTCGGCATGGCGGACGTCCAGCTCAGCCTCGACAACGGCGACGGGCTGCTGCCGGTCGATTACGGCGTCGTCGAGCTGGGCCGGCGCCTGTACCGCTCGGGCGAGAACGAATACCTCATGAACCGCACGCGGGTCCGGCTTCGAGACCTCGTCGACCTCCTGGACGCCGCCCACCTCGCGGAGAACGCGTTCCTGTTCATCGGCCAGGGCATGGTCGACCAGGCGCTCGCGCTGCGCCCGGAGGAGCGACGGCCGCTGTTTGAAGAGGTTGCCGGCGTTCGCCGCCATGATCGGCGGCGGCGCAAGGCCGAGGAACAGCTCGTCGAGTCCGAGGCGAACCTCGCGCGCGTCGAGGACATCCTCGCCGAGCTGCGGCCGCAGGTTCGGCGGCTCGCGGCGCAGGCCGAGCAGCAGCTGACCCGGGACGAGGCCGGCGCGGCCCTTGCCCGGGCGATCCTGCAGTCCGCCGCTGCGCGCTGGCATGGGCTCGCCGCCCGGACCGCCGATGCCCAGCGCCAGCTCACCGGCGCTCGTGCCCGCGCTGACGCCGCGCTGGCGGAGCTGACAACGGCCGAGGAGGCGGTCTCAGCCGTCTCCATCGACCTTGCCGCTCGCGGCGACCTCGCGCGCACCCGTCGCGCCGAGCACGACGCGGCGCTCAGCGCGCTCACCGATGCGCGGCTCGCCGACGGCCGTGTCCGCGCGGAGCTGACCGCGATCGACCGCGACGCCGATCGAATCGCCGCCGAGACGACCGCCGTCGTCGGCGACCTGGAGCGCGAGCGGCGAGTCCTCGCCGAGCCGGAGCCCGCCCGGGATCTCGACGCGGAGGCCGCGGCGGAGGCCGTGACGAGGGCGCTCGCGGAGGCGCGCGCCGAGGTCGCTGCGCTCCGCTCGACGACGCGGGCCGAGGACGCCGAGCAGGCCGCGGTTCGTCGAGCCGGAGAAGCGCGCTCGGCCGAGCTCGAGACCGCCCGGCGGCGCCTTGCCGACGCGCTGCGCCGAGCCGAGGCGGAGCGTGTGGCCGCCACGGAGGCGATCGGCCGGCGCACCGAGGCCGAAGCCTCGCAGACGAACGCGCATGTGGCGCTGCTCGCGGCGCAAGCGCGCGCAACGGAG
>DASRJS010000124.1:0-8586 GCA_035649355.1 Candidatus Polarisedimenticolia bacterium | reverse complement strand
CCTGGATCGCCGGCTTGAGCATCACGATGCTCGCCGAGAACACGGTGCGGACCTCGTGCGGGATCGTCGTCCCGACCATCGGGATCCGGATGAGGTTCTTCTTCGCGTCCTCGACGCCCTTGCGGATGGATTCCGGCACTTCGCCGGCCTTGCCCAGCCCGACCCCGACGTGGCCGGCGCCGTCACCGACGACGACGACCGCGCTGAAGCTGAAGCGGCGGCCGCCCTTGACGACCTTGGCCACTCGGTTGATCTGGACGACGCGCTCCTCGAGCGCGAGCTTGTTCGGGTCGATCTTTGCCAAGGTGTGCTCCTAGAACTCGAGCCCGGCTTCGCGGGCGGCATCGGCCAACGCTCGGATCCGGCCGTGGTAGCGGAAGCCGCCACGGTCGAAGACAACCTGGCCGACGCCGGCGGCCTTGGCTCGTTCGGCGAGGAGGCGGCCGACGACCGCAGCCGCCGCCGACTTCGTCGACTTCGAGCCGCGGATCTCCTTCTCGAGCGACGACGCCGACGCGAGCGTCCGGCCGGCGGTGTCGTCGATGACCTGGGCGTAGATGTTCGTGATGCTGCGGAAGACGACGAGACGCGGCCGCGACGGAGTCCCCTCCATTCGGAGGCGAATCCGTTCGTGGCGCTTGCGTCGAGCGGCGCCGCGACTGGCGACCTGGGTCATGACTCTTCGTTCCCTCTGGCTACTTCTTGGCGCCGATCTTGCCGGCCTTGCCGGCCTTGCGGCGGATCTGCTCGCCCGCGTAGCGGACGCCCTTGCCCTTGTACGGCTCGGGCTTCCGGGCGGCCCGGATGCGCGCCGCCACCTCGCCGACGAGCTGCTTGTCGGCGCCCAGGACGGCGAGCTTGACGGGGGTCTCGACCTCGAACGAGATGCCCTCGGGCGGGTCGATCTCGATCTGGTGGCTGTAGCCGAGGCTCAGCTGGAGCTTCCGGCCGACGAGCACGGCGCGATAGCCGACGCCGGTGATCTCGAGGCCCTTCCGGAAGCCGTCCGTGACACCGACGACCATGTTGTTCACGAGCGTCCGCGTCAGGCCGTGGAGCTGGCGATGGACCTTCTGCTCGGACGGTCGCTCGACGAGGAGCGTGCCGTTCTCGCGGCTCAGCTTCATGTCGGGGTGAAGGTCGCGGCTCAACGTCCCGCGCGGACCCGTGACCGTCAGCGTCCGGCCCGCGAGGTCAACCTTGACCCCCTCGGGAACGGCAATCGGGAGACGACCGATACGTGACATCTCGAACTACCAGACGAAGGCCAGGACTTCGCCACCGAGCTCGGCCTGCTTGGCCTTCGCGCCGGTCATGATGCCCTGGCTTGTGCTGACGATGACGATGCCGAGCCCGCCGAGGACGCGCGGGATGTCGGTCTTGCGGGCGTATACCCGGAGGCCCGGCTTGGAGATCCGCTTGAGGCCGGAGACCACAGGGACCTTGCCGTCGACGTACTTGAGCGTGAGCCGCAGCGCCCGCCCCGGTCCGGCCTGCTCCTCGGACCAGTCGGCGATGAAGCCCTCGTCCTTCAGGATCTGGGCGATCACGCGCTTCGTCCGGGACGCGGGCACGAGGACCTCGCGATGGCGCGCCCGCGACGCGTTTCGAACGCGGGTCAGCATGTCGGCGATCGGGTCGGAGATGTTCATCGGTGTCCTACCAGCTCGACTTCGTGACGCCCGGCAGCTCGCCGACGAGCGCTCGCTCGCGGAAGCAGATGCGGCACAGTGAGAACCGCCGCATGAAGCCGCGCGGACGGCCGCAGACGAAGCAGCGGTGGTAGCCCTGCGACTTGTGGCGCGGGGTGCGCTTGGCTTTGGCGATCAGCGATTTCTTGGCCATTCCTACCTCCCCCGCGCCTACGAGGCGAAGGGCATGCCGAGGAGCTCGAGCAGGCGCTTCGATTCCTCGTCAGATTTCGCCGTCGTCACGATGCTGATCTCCAGCCCGCGCAGGCGGTCAACCTTGTCGTAGTCGATCTCGGGGAACGCGACCTGCTCGCGCAGCCCGAGGGTGAAGTTGCCGCGGCCGTCAAAAGCTCGGCCCGGGACGCCCCGGAAGTCGCGGATGCGAGGCAGCGCGAGCGTTGTGAGGCGCTCCAGGAAGTCCCACATCCGCTGGCCACGAAGCGTGACCCGCAGGCCGACCGGATTGCCGGCCCGAACACGGAACTGGGCGATCGAGCGCTTGGCCTTCGTCACGACCGGCTTCTGGCCGGTGATGGACGCGATGTCGCCGGCGGCCGAATCGATCGCCTTCGCGTTCGTCAGGGCCTCGCCCAGGCCGACGTTGACGACGATCTTCGACAGCCGCGGCACCTGCATCGGGTTGCCGTACTCGAATTGCTTGAGCAGCGCCGGCACGGCCTCGGCCGTGTAGCGCTCGTGAAGTCGACTGGTCATGAGCCGCTCACCTCGAGCGCCTCGCCGCAGTGCTTGCAGACGCGGATCCGGCGGCCGTTCTCGAGCGTCGTATGGCCAACCCGGGTGGGCCGGTCACATTTCGGGCATACGAGCATGACCTTGCTGACGTCCATCGGCTGGGCGATGTCCATGATTCCGCCCTGCTGGATCTTCGGCATCCGGTCCGAGCGGCCCTGCGACTGGCGCGGCTTCGTGTGGCGGCGGGCGATGTTGATGCCCTCCACGACGACCGCGAGGCCGCTCTTCGGCGTCCCGCGCCGGAACGTCGAGCGAAGGTTGCCCGCGCTCGCCGTGCGGCGGATGACGCGCTCCACCTTGCCGCGCTTGCCGGTGTCGCGGCCGGTCAGGACAACCACGGTGTCACCCTTGCGGATCTCGGGCACGCGGACGGGGCGCTGGTGGACGTACGTCGCCATCACAGCACCTCCGGGGCGAGCGACACGATCTTCATGTAGTTGCGGTCGCGGAGCTCACGCGCCACCGGGCCGAAGATCCGAGTGCCGCGGGGATTGCCCTGATTGTTGATGAGCACAGCCGCGTTCTCGTCGAAGCGGATGTAGCTGCCGTCGGCGCGGCCGTATTCCTTGGCCGTCCGGACGATGACGGCGCGCACGACGTCGCCCTTCTTCACGGCGGCGTTCGGGATGGCCTGCTTGACGCTGGCGACGATGACGTCGCCGACGCCGGCCGTCGTCTTCAGGGAACGGCCCATCACCCGGATGCACTGGATCGTGCGTGCACCGGTGTTGTCCGCGACCTTGAGGCGGGTCTGGGCCTGGATCACGAGGTCGTCTCCTCCTCGGCCTCGTCGCCAGCGGCGACGTCCTCATCGCTCGACTCGGCCTGGGCCTCGGCATCCACATCTGCGGCGACCTTCTGGACGCGGCCCGGGTGGGCGGCAGCGTGGATCGCCTCGGAGGTTGCGGCCTCCTCGGTCAGGATGTCGGCGGCCGAGCCGTGCTCGCCGGCGCGCGCGATCACACTGACGAGCCGCCAGCGCTTCGTCGCGGACAGCGGCCGTGACTCCTCGATGAGTACGGTGTCGCCCACGTGCGCGTCGTTCAGCTCGTCATGCGCCTTGAACTTCTTCGTCAGACGGATGACGCGCTTGTACAGCCGATGGCGCGCGAGGCGCTCGACGGACACGACGATCGTCTTGTCCATCTTGTCGCTGACGACGCGACCGGTCTTCGTCTTGCGCTGGGCCTGCACCGATGTGGCTCCTGTCATTCGTTCGCCCCTCAGGCCGACTTCGTCTCGGCGAGCGAACGCTCGCGCTGGACCGTCAGGATCCGGGCGATCGTGCGCCGGGTCTGCGGGATCGTGCTCGTGTCGTTCAACTGGCGTGTCGACAGCGCGAAGCGGGCACTCCAGAGGTCCTGCTTCGCCTGCTTGAGAGCCTCGTCGAGCTCGCTGTCCGAGAGCTCACGCGCGCGCTCAATGTCCATCGACTGCCTCCAGGCCCGCCGACTCGCGCGCGACGAAGCGCGTCTGGACGGGCAGCTTGTGGCTCGCGAGGCGCATCGCCTCGACCGCCTCTTCGCGCGGAACGCCGGCCATCTCGAACAGGATCCGGCCGGGCTTCACGACCGCGACCCAGTGGTCCGGTGCGCCCTTGCCGGAGCCCATCCGCGTCTCGGCGGGCTTCTTCGTGACGGGCTTGTCCGGGAAGACCCGGATCCAGATCTTGCCGCCGCGCTTCACGGAGCGCGTCATGGCTCGCCGGGCCGCCTCGATCTGGCGGCTCGTGATCCACGCGGGCTCGAGCGTGGCCAGCCCGAAGTCGCCGAAGGCGACCGAGTGGCCGCCCTTGGCCGGGCCGGACATGCGACCGCGCATGACCTTGCGATGCTTGACGCGACGCGGCAGCAGCATCTCAGACCGCTCCCGCCGCCGAGGTCGGGGCACCGAGCATCGCGCCACGCTCGGGCACGATCTCGCCGCGGTAGATCCAGACCTTGACGCCGATCCGGCCGTAGGTCGTGTGGGCGTGGACCTGGCCGTAGCTGATGTCCGCGCGCAGCGTTCCGAGCGGGATGCGACCCTCGCGATCCCACTCGCGGCGGCCCATCTCGGAGCCACCGAGGCGCCCGGCGACCGCGATCCGGACGCCCTTCGCGCCGGCCTTCATCGAGCGCTGGATCGACTGCTTGATCGCCTTCTTGAACGCGATCCGGCGGCTCAGCTGCTGGGCGATGTTGATCGCGACGAGGTACGCGTCGAGCTCCGGCTGGCGGATCTCCTTGATCTCGAGCTTGACCTTGCGCTTCGTCAGCTCGCCGATCTGCTGGCGCAGGATCTCGACGTTCTGGCCGCCCTTGCCGATGACGATGCCGGGCTTGGCGGTGTGGACCGTGACGGTCACGTGGTTGATGCCGCGCTCGATCTCGACGCCGCTGACGCTCGCGTTCGCAAGCCGCTTCTCGACCAGCTTGCGGACGGAGATGTCTTCCTTGAGCAGCGTCGTGTAGTCCTTGTCGGCGTACCACTTCGCCGTCCAGGTGCGGGTGACACCCAGCCGGAAGCCGTACGGATGGACCTTGTGTCCCATGTGATCAGGCCTCCCCGTCGCCCACGACGACGGTGATGTGGGTCATTGGCTTGTGGATCTGGAATGCCTGGCCGCGAGCCCGCGGCTGCCAGCGCTTCATCGTCGGGCCCTCGTCGGCCCGGGCCTCGACGACGACGAGCTCGTCGGACGAGAGGTTGTGGTTGTTCTCGGCATTCGCGGTCGCGCTCTTGAGGACGCGCGCGACGTCACGCGCCGCGGCCTGGGGCATGAACTTGAGGATCGCCGCAGCCTCGTCCACGCGGCGGCCGCGGATGACCTCGACGACGAGCCGGGTCTTCCGGGTGGAGCGGCGGATGTACTTGGCGGTGGCGGAGACGCGCACGTCCAGCTCCTATTTCGGTGCCGTGGCGCGATCCGTGGACCGGCCGTGGCCGCGGAACGTGCGGGTGGGGGCGAACTCGCCGAGGCGATGGCCGACCATGTTCTCGGTCACGTACACGGGCACGTGCTTGTGGCCGTTGTAGACGGCGATCGTGTGGCCGATGAACTCGGGGAAGATCACCGAGCTGCGGGACCACGTCTTCACGACCTTCTTCTCGGAGCGCTTGTTCATCTCCTCGACGCGGCCGCGGAGGCGCTCCTCGATGTACGGGCCCTTCTTGATGGAACGGGACATCCTGCTCCTCCCCCGCTACTTCCGGTGCCGCGAGCGAACGATGAGGCGGCCCGTCGTCTTCGAACGGCGGGTCCGGTAGCCCATCGCCGGCTTGCCCCACGGCGTCTTGGGCGGCATCCCCGTCGGGGACTTGCCCTCGCCGCCGCCGTGCGGGTGGTCGCGCGGGTTCATGACGACGCCTCGGACCTCCGGGCGCTGGCCCATGTGCCGAGCGCGCCCGGCCTTGCCGAGGTTCTGGTTCTCGTGATCGAGGTTGCTGACCTGGCCAACGGTCGCCATGCACTGGATGCTCAGGCGGCGAACCTCGCCGGACGGCAGGCGGATCTGGGCCCACTCGCCTTCCTTGGCGAGGAGCTGCGCCGCGGTGCCGGCGGAACGGACGATCTGGCCGCCCTTCCCGGGCACGAGCTCGACGTTGTGGATCGTCGTGCCGAGCGGGATGTTCGCGATCGGCAGCGCATTGCCGGTGCGGGCCTCGGCGTCACGGCCCGACACGACGACGTCGCCGACCTTCAGGCCGTGCGGCAGCAGCATGTAGCGCTTCTCGCCGTCCTTGTAGTGCAGGAGGCCGATTCGGGCCGAGCGGTTCGGGTCGTACTCGACCGTCGCGATCCGGGCCGGAACGCCCGGCTTGTCGCGCTTGAAGTCGATCCGCCGGTAGTGCTGCTTCTCGCCGGCGCCGCGGTGGCGCACGGTCAGGCGGCCGGCGTTGTTCCTGCCGGAGCCGCGCTTCTGGGCCTCGAGCAGCGGCTTGTAGGCCTCGCTGGTCGTGACCTCCTCGAACGTCGAGCGGGTCATGGAGCGGCGCCCCGGCGAGGTCGCCTTATAGCTGCGAAGCGGCATCTCAGACGCCCTCGAAGAACGTGATCTTCTGGCCGGCAGCCAGCGTCACGATCGCCTTGCGCCAGGGTGTGGTGCGGCCCACGATCCGGCCGCGCCGCGTCCCGCGGCGCTTCTCCTTGGCCTTCGTCGTCAGGACGTTGACGGCCACGACCGTGACCTTCTCCTTGACGTAGAGCTCCTCGACGGCGGCCTTGATCTGGACCTTGTTCGCGTCGCGATGGACCTCGAACGTGTACTTGCCGCGGCCCGACTCGTCGATCGTCTTCTCGCTGATCACCGGCCGCACGACGATCTCGGGTGCTGTGAGGGCGCTCATGCGTAGACCTCCTGCATGCGCGCGAGCGCCGGCTGCTCGATGACGATCGTGTCCGCCTGGACGAGGGCGACGACGTTGAGGGAGTCCGCGAGGATGACGTCGACCGTCGGCAGGTTGCGCGCCGAGAGCTTCAGCGTCTCGTCCGTTGCCGGCGCGACAAGCAGGACGCGACCCGAGGCGTTGAGCGCCGCAAGGACCGTCGCGAGGTCGCGCGTCTTGATCGCGTCGAGAGCGAAGGTGTCGATCACGCGGATGGCCTCGTCGCCGAGCTTCGCGGTCAGCGCGCCGCGCAGCGCGAGGCTGCGGACCTTCCGCGGCAGGCGCTGCTCGTACGAGCGCGGATGCGGCCCGAAGACGGCGCCGCCGCCGCGGTAGTGCGGCGCGGACTTCGTGCCCTGGCGGGCGCGGCCGGTGCCCTTCTGGCGATACGGCTTCTTGCCACCGCCGCGGACCTCACCGCGCGTCTTCGTCGAGGCTGTGCCCGTGCGGCGGCCGGCGAGCTGGGCCGTGACGGCTTGGTGGATGACGGCTTCGTTCACGGGTGCATCGAAGAGCTCGGCGCTCAGATCGACGCTGCCGAGGGACGCGCCCTTGCGATCGAAGAGGGTCGTCTGCGGCATCACTGGGCCTTCCGGACGAGGATCAGGGCGCCCCGCGCACCCGGCAGCGAGCCGGCGAGCAGGAGGACATTCTTGCCGGCGTCGGCACGGACGACGCGGACCTTCTTCGTCGTCGAGCCCATGTCGCCCATGTGGCCCGCCATCCGTAGTCCCCGGTAGACGCGGCCGGGCGTCGTGCCGGGGCCGATCGAGCCGGGCTCGCGGTGATGATCCGAGCCGTGCGTCTTCGGGCCGCGATGGAAGTGGTGGCGCTTGATCTGGCCGGCGAAGCCCTTGCCCTTCGAGACGCCGGTCACGTCGACGAGGTCGCCAGAAGCGAACAGGTCGGCGATGCCGACGGTCTGGCCGACCTCGTACGCGCTCGGGTCGTCGACCCGGAACTCGCGGATCGTCGCCAGCTTCGGGAGGTCCTTGAGCTGGCCGGCCTCGGGCTTCGTGAGCTTCTTCGTCTCATGCGTGCCGAGCTGGACGGCCGTGTAGCCATCGCGCTCGGTCGTGCGCAGGCGGGTGACCGTGTTCGGCTCGACCGCGAGCACGGACACGGCGACCATCGTGCCGTCGTCCTGGAAGACCTGGGTCATGCCGACCTTACGGCCGATCAAGCCGATCATCGGCGGCCGCCGATCCGGCCCAGGCCGTCGTTGGCTTCTGCGCGCGCTCGCTCACGCACGTTGCAAGTGCGCTCGCTCGCGTGCTCGGCGCCGCCTTGGCCTGTGCTCGGCTGGGCGGCCGTGACGTGGTTCTTCATCACATCTTGATCTCGATGTCGACGCCAGCCGCGAGGCTGAGTCGCATCAGGGCGTCGACGGTCTTCGACGAGGGGTCGAGGATGTCGACGAGGCGCTTGTGGGTCCGGATCTCGAACTGCTCACGGCTGTCCTTGTCGATGAACGGCGAGCGGATGACCGTGAACTTCTCGATGCGCGTGGGCAGCGGAACTGGACCGACGACATCCGCGCCGGTCCGTTGCGCCGTCTCGACGATCTGCGCCGCCGACTGATCGAGCAGTCGGTGGTCGTAGGCCTTGAGGCGGATCCTGATCCGCTGCTTGGTTGCCATGTCGTCTTACTTCGCGATGCTGACGATGGCGCCGGCGCCGACGGTCCGGCCGCCCTCGCGGATGGCGAAGCGCTGGCCGGTCTCGAGCGCGATCGGGGTGATCAGCTCGACGGTCATCTCGACGTTGTCGCCGG
>DASRJS010000123.1:0-2936 GCA_035649355.1 Candidatus Polarisedimenticolia bacterium | reverse complement strand
CCTCGCCAGACCACCGGTCGCGACGAGCTCGCCAAAGCCGAGGGTCAGGACGGATGTGCCGGCGAAGTACAGGGCCTCGCCGAGCGACGTCGGGATCGGGCGGATCTCGCCGCGCAGCGCGAACAGGATCAGTCCGTAGCCGAGGATCATCACCGCGACCCACATGACGAGCAGCAACACGGCGACGCCCGGCGCATAGAAGCCCAGGAACGCGTCCCGAGCGGCCGCGTCGCTCTTCCGTGCCGCGATCCGGCGCCACAGCCGCCACGTTGGCGGGACCACGTATCGGGCGATCCGGAAGCGGCCCGGCGTCGGCCGCGGCACGACGATCGTCTGGAAGATGTCCCAGAGCGCGAGCGCGAGGATGAGCGCCCCGACGAGGAAGATGACCGCGTCCATCGCGGACGATCATGGCACGCCTCGCTCGGGGTTGGTGTTTCGGCCTTCGTATGCCCAGATTTCGAGCGCGGATAGACACTCTTGCCGGTGATGCGCGTCGCTGGAATACGAAGGTTGGTGTGCGGCGGGTGCGTGGTCAGGCGAGTCAGGCGGGCCAGGCGAGGCGCGTCGAGGTCATGACCCAGTTGATCTCCCACGTCTCGCCGCCATCCGGCGAGAAGGCCTGCTCCCAGCGGCAGGTCGTGTCGCTGATGTCCGACCACAGGAAGCGCACGCGGATCGGCTGGCCGTTGAACGTATCGTCGGCGTAGAAGGTGCCGATGCCGTCCTTGAAGCTACCGACCATTGGCGGATCAAGCGGGCCCTTCGGAAATCGAGCGTCCAGCCACCAGATCTGCCACTGGTTCGTCTCCGGGTCGAAGGACCGGATCGTGACGGCGCGGTAGGTGCCGGCCGGCGCAGGAATGACGTTGTCGTCGATATTTCCCGCCCCGCCCATCGTCAATCGCGCTTCCGAGGTGCCGTCGAACTCCTCCCACTCGGTCGAACCGACAAGGCGGCCCTTCAGGCGGCGGTGATGGATCGCCCACTTGCCGGGCAGGAAGTCGAAGTCGTGCAGTCCGGATGCCGTGTCGCTCGTGAGCGTGGCGACAGCTGAATCGTTGCCCATCGGGTCCTCCGTTCAGGTTCTTGAGGGCCCGTTGTACCGCCGGAAGCTGACACGGACTGTCAGGTATTTCGACGCCACGGGTGCTTCGTATTCCAGCGACGCGCATCGAAATCCGAACCGACGTTTCAAGGACCGAATGTGGGCATACGAACGCGGCGGCGACCCCGCGACCGGCCAATTCGATGGAAACTCCGCGTGGGAGGCGAACGATGATCAAGATCTGGAGCGAGACGCCGGGCGCACGGGCGAAGGAGCAGATCGCCGACGTGACGACCCTGGGCTGGGTGACGGTCTGGGGCTATCTGGCATTGCAGCTCTACGAATTCCTGGCCGGCTTCGCCGCGGCTGGTCGAACGGTCCGGGGTGGTGGCGAGGCACTGATTTCCGCCGGGCAGCAGCTCGGAGACGCCCTTGCTGGGATCCCGTTGATCGGCGAGGGCCTTCGCGACACCGCTCGAAACGCGTTCAGCGGCGCCGGACAGCCGCTGTCGGGCTTCGGCACGAGCCTCGAGCAGTTCATCCTCGTCGTTTCCGCGGTCCTCGGGCTCCTGCTCGCCGGCGTGACCCTCGTCCCGTGGCTGAGCCGCTACCTGCCCTGGCGCTGGGCTCGCCTCCGACAGGTTCGCGCCGCTCATCGCGTGATCCGCCGAGCCCCGAAGATCGCGGACGCCTATATCGAGAAGACGCTCGCGCTGCGCGCGGTCACCCGGCTCGACTACCAGGAGCTCCTCGACTTCACGCCCGATCCCTTCGGCGACTGGGCCAGTGGCCGCCACGATCGCCTGGCTCGCGCGGAGCTCGCGAGCGTGGGTTTGCGACCGTAGTCGCCCGAATTGCCAGCAACCCAGCTTCCCAGTATGCTGGCGCACATGAAAGTCACCATCGACCTGACCGACGAGCTCTATCGAGCGGTCAAGGTCGAAGCCGCACGGACGGATCGAAGCGTTCGCCAGATCGTGGACGAGGCCCTGGGAGCCTGGCTTGAGGCTGCGGAGGACGCCGAGGATCTCGAGTCTGCCGCGGCCGCGCACGCTGAGTACAAGCGCAACGGCGGCGAGTCGGCCGAGGCATTCTTCGGCGCCCTCGCCGCCGAAACGCAGACCGCATTTCGCTCGAAGCGCGGATGACCGAGGCCCGCCACCGGGTCGAGCTTGCTCCGGCCGCACAGCGCCAGCTTCGGAAGCTCCCGCCCGGCGACGCCGCGCGCCTGCGCGGTCCGATCCTCTCGCTGGGCATCGAACCTCGAACGCCGGGCGCCTCGAAGGTCGCGAGCAGCGCCTACTGGCGCCTCCGGGTCGGCGATCTTCGGATCGTCTACGCCATCGACAGCCGGACGCGACTCGTCGTCGTGCTCCGCATCGCTCGACGTGCCGAGAGCACGTACCGACGAGTCGGGTGAGGGCACCAGATGCGCGGTTCGGACGTCAGACGCGCATGAAGACGATTCGAGCCGCAACCTTCGCGTTCGCACTCGGCCTGACGATCGGGGCCTGCAGCCCGGCAGCGACCACCCAGATCCAGGGCGTCACCATTCGAACCGAGCAGGCGCCGGCCGAGGCGTGCATGGAAGCGCTCATCACGGGCGTTCTCGTGCCGCACCCTCAGTGGGGCCTCGCGTTGCAGGTTCCCGGCACCGGCGAGCTGTACCAGCCGCTCTTCCCGTTCGGTTACCACGCCGCGATCGATGGCGAGCGGATCGCGCTCCTCGACGAGAACGGCCTCGTCGTTGCCCATACCGGCGACCTGATCGAGTCGAGCGGTGGCAGCATCGGTGCGGAAGGCAACCCGATGGTCGCCCTGTGCGACGACACGATCAAGGTCGTCCCCGCCTGACGACGCGTATCGTCAGGACATGACAGCCGAGCCT
>DASRJS010000122.1:0-36194 GCA_035649355.1 Candidatus Polarisedimenticolia bacterium | reverse complement strand
GACGCGGGAGCAGGAGATCGACTACGCGGCCGAGCGGAACATCGAGATCCCGATCACGAAAGCCTCGCCCTACTCGATCGACGTCAACCTCTGGGGCCGCTCGATCGAGACCGGCGTGCTCGAGGACCCGTGGGTCTCGCCGCCGGCGGACGTGTACGAGTGGACCGTCGATCCGTCCAGCGCCCCCGCGGCGGTCGACGTCACGCTCGACTTCGAAGGCGGGCTTCCGGTCGCCATCGACGGCGAACGCCTCGACGCCGTTTCACTCGTTGACCGTGTCAGCATGCTCGCAGGGCAGCATGGTGTGGGGCGTGTTGACCATCTCGAGGATCGCCTCGTCGGGATCAAGAGCCGCGAGATCTATGAGGCCCCGGCCGCCGCTGTCCTGCACGCCGCGCATCGGGCGCTCGAAAGCCTGACGCTGTCGAAGGACACCCTCCGCTTCAACCGCCTCGTCGCAAACGAGCTGTCGCAGCTCACGTACGACGGGCTGTGGTTCAGCGCTCTCCACCGCGATCTGCGCGGCTACGTCGCCTCGTCGCAGCGCGTCGTCTCGGGCGAAGTCCGGATCCGGCTGGACCACGGCTCGGCAATCGTCGCCGGCCGGCGCTCGCCGCTGTCGCTGTACGACAAGAGCCTCGCGACGTACGACGAGGGCGACGCGTTCGACCACAAGTCGGCCGTCGGCTTCATCGAGATCTTCGGCCTGCCGCTGCGGGTCGAGGCGGCGCGGCACGGTGCCGTCGGGCGGCACCATGGCGCGGCCTGGGCCTGGACGCCGCCGCTGCTCGAGACCCTCCCGACGACCGTTGAGGATCCGGAGCCGGCCGGCGTTTGACGAATCCCGCCGGGGCCAACACGCTTCCGGCGCCATGAACAATCCCGGACGAGGCCTGGCGTTCGGCCTCGCTGTCGTCCTCATCGTGCTGGTCGGTCTCGCGGTGGCGATGAACCTCACGCCGGGCTCGCCGCCGGCGTCGCTGGAGCCCAGCCCAACGCTGTCCGCCGCCGCAACAACGCCACCGCCGAGCGAGTCGCCCCCGACCCCAGCGTCGCCTTCGCCTGGCGAACCGTCCGCCTCGGCCCCGTCGTCCAGCCCTGAACCGTCGGCCTCGAGCGGAACGGTCGTCACGGCGACGATCCGGGGGCTCAAGCTCGACGGCGCGGACGATTCAACGGGGCGCGACCGGCAGATCTCGTTCCGCACGGAAGGACCGTCCGCCGTCAGCATGCGCCTCGTGGTCTCGCCACCGAACGCCGTCGACGCCTGCCTCGCGGTCAACGGGGTGCAGCTGTATTGCACGAGCGGACACTCGTTCACGATGAGAGGCGAGACGACCCGTTCGAATGCGACATGGACGTTGTCGCTCCGCGGCCAGCACGCCGAGACACCCAAGCTGGACGTGACGCTCGAATTCCCCGCGGCCGAGCCGACGCTCACGATCGACGGCGCCTGGTTCGACGGTGCCGCCCGGCCTGACTACAACGGCGTCGTCATCGAGATCTCACCGCGCGAGCAGCCCGTCTCGATCGGCGCGACGTGGGACGGCAGCCATGACTATCGGCTCACGGTCCGTGAGCTCGTCGGGTCGGGAGTCCTCGACTTCGATGGCACCGACAGTTCGGTGACCGAAGAGGTGTTGCTCGGTCAGGAGCTGCATCGCGTCGAGCTCGTGAATACGGGTGCTGGTGCGATCCGGATCCCGTTGACCGTAACGATCACCTGGCGCTGACCTTAAGGCCCCGCGGCGCGTTCGCGCAGCCCATGCTAGGCTCGCAACTCAAGGCACCTTGAGCGCGACGCGCAAGAGAGCCTGAGTACCGAGGACAACCACCGGGCATGCTCGCCACGTTCTTCCTGATGCTCCGCGAAGGCCTCGAGGCCGCGCTGATCGTCGGCATCGTCGCCGCTTACCTCGTCAAGGTCGGCCGCCGCGACGCCCTGCCGAAGGTTGCCGTTGGCGTCGTGGCCGCCGTCGCGCTGTCGGTCGCGATCGGGCTCGTCGTGACGCTGACGATCGAGCGATTGCCGCTCGCCGTGAAGGAGACCCTCGAAGGCATCGCCGCGTTGACGGCCGTGGCCGTCCTGACCTGGATGCTCTTCTGGATGCGCCGCCAGGGTCGTGCGCTCAAAGGCGAGCTCGAGCATGGCGTGGACCTGGCACTGACCGAGGGCGGGACCCTCGCGCTCGTCGCGCTTTCGTTCATCGCCGTCATCCGCGAAGGGGTGGAGACGGCACTTTTCCTGATCCCGATCTTCTCGTTCAACGGCACCGGCCTCGACACCGTCGCAGGCGGCATCCTTGGGCTCGCGGTCGCGGTCGGCGTCGGCTACGCGATCTTCGTGGTCGGGGTCCGCGTCAACCTGCGCCGCTTCTTCACGGTCACCGGGACGATCCTCATCTTCGTCGCCGCCGGCCTCGTGGCGTTCGCGATCGCCGAGTTCGGGGAGGCGGGGCTGATCCCGAACGCGGGCCAGGCCTTCAACCTCGGCGCCGTGCTGCCGGACTCCGGCCCGCTCGGCTCGATCCTGCGAGGGCTGTTCGGCTACCGTTCCGCCCCGACGCCGCTCGAGCTCATCGGATACGTCGCGTATCTCATTCCCGTGCTCGTCCTGTTCGTTCTCGACCGGCCGCTGATCCAGCGACCTGCGCCAGCCGCCTGACGCGGCTCCAGATCACCCGATGCACCACGCTGTACGGAGGTCCGCGCCTGTGACTCGCTCCACGCTCGTCGCTCGCCTGCTTGCCCTCGCCGTTGTGGCCGCCATTCCCGCGGCCTGCGGCGCCGACCAGCCGACCGGCTCACCGACGCCGGCGCCGTCGGGCGTCGTTGCGATCACGGCGAGCGAGTTCAAGTACGACCCGTCAACCCTGACCGTGCCCGCCGGTGACGTGCGGTTCGCGGTCCGCAACGGCGGCAACATCGAGCACGAGTTCGAGATCTTCAAGGACGGTTCGGTGGTCGACGAGCTCGAGGGCATCGTGCCCGGGCTGACGAAGGAGCTGATGGTCACGCTCGGGCCCGGCGAGTACACCTACGTCTGCAAGCTCGCGGGCCACGAGGAGCAGGGCATGAAGGGCACGCTGACCGTCAACTAGCCGACCTGCAATGTGCGCGGCATGTGCCGGGCCGAGCGGGTGATGGACCTGAGGGCGACGCCGGCCCTAGGCTGGGCCGCGTCATGACGTTCAAGCGGGATGTCCCGCTCGATCCCGGACAGGTTCGCGACGTTCGCGGCCGCACGGTCGGCGGTCGCGGACTTGCTGTGGGTGGCGGCGGCCTGGGGCTCGTCGTGCTCCTCGTCTACGTGCTCCTCGGCGGTGATCCGGGCGCGCTGAGCGGGCTGTCGGGCGGTGGCGGCGTGCCCATCGGTCCCGAGAACACCACGCTCATCAACGAGTGCCGCACCGGCGCGGACGCGAACGAGCGCGCGGACTGTCGGATCGTCGGCTACGTGAACAGCATCCAGGCCTACTGGGCCGAAGCCCTGCCCGCCGCGGGCACGCCCTACCGGCAGGCCGACACGGTGCTCTTCACGGGCCAGGTCTCGACCGGCTGCGGCGAGGCCTCGTCGGCCGTTGGCCCGTTCTACTGCCCGCCCGACACGAGCGTCTACCTCGACCTGGACTTCTTCCTGGCGCTGCAGTCGCAGCTCGGGGCGCGCGGCGGCAACTTCGCCGAGGCGTACGTCGTCGCGCACGAGTACGGCCACCACGTCCAGGACCTGCTCGGGATCCTCACGCGCCAGGACGGCGGCACGGGCCCCGAGAGCGCCTCGGTCCGGATCGAGCTCATGGCCGACTGCCTGGCCGGCGTCTGGGCCGACAACGCGGCTCGCGGTGGCTTCCTCGAACCGCTGACCGCGGACGACATCGGCGACGCCCTCGACGCCGCTTCGGCCGTCGGCGATGACCGGATCCAGTCCCGGACGCAGGGCCGGGTGAGCCCAGAGACGTGGACCCACGGCTCGTCCGAGCAGCGCAAGGCGTGGTTCTCGACCGGCTACGAGCAGGGCACGCTCGACGCCTGCGACACGTTCGCGGTCGCTCCGTAGCGCAGGTCGCGCGAGCGACGTGGGCCGACCACCGTTTCTTGCAAATACGAGCCGGCGTCGTACTGGAAGGGGCTCCACCACGATTCGGTCGACTGGCGGACAGTGAGCCGCGGTTTCGTCCGCACAATCGGCTGTCCGAGTGACCCTGCGCGAGCTTCTCACGTACGCGGCGACGGGCCTGTTGTCGGCTAGTACGACGGTGGCTCGTATCCGGGGGCGAATTCGAGCGCAAGCCGCGTTACCACGACCCGCGCTCGTATTTGGGGCCCTGGCCGGCGGGATTCAGCCCGCGGCGACCACCCGCGAGGCTTCCGCCCTGAGGCGCGCGTAGCCCGGCTTCACGATCTCGTTGATCAGCCGCAGCCGCTCATCGAACGGCGCGAAGGCCGATTTCATCGCGTTGATCGTCAGCCACTCCATCTCGCCGAGACCGAGCCCGAAGGCCGCGTCGAGCGCGGCGAACTCGGACGACATGGAGACGTTCGACATCAGCCGGTTGTCGGTGTTCACGGTCACGCGGAAACGGAGGCGGCGGAGGAGGTCGATCGGGTGCTCCGCGATCGATGCCGCGGCGCCGGTATGGACGTTCGACGACGGGCACATCTCGAGCGGCACGCGCCGATCCCGGACGAACGTCGCGAGGCGGCCCATCCGGACGGAGCCATCGGCGTCGGTCGTGATGTCGTCGACGATCCGGACGCCGTGGCCGAGGCGCTCGGCGCCGCACCACTGCAGGGCCTCGTGGATCGACGGCAACCCGAACGACTCACCGGCGTGGATCGTCAGGTGGAAATTCTCGTGGCGGACGTGGTCGAAGGCATCGAGATAGCGCGTCGGCCGAAAGCCCGCCTCAGGCCCGGCGACGTCGAAGCCGACGACGCCGTCGTCGCGCCACCTGACGGCGAGCGCGGCGATCTCGGTCGAGCGTTCGAACTGGCGCATCGCGGTGATCAGCGTCCGGATCCTGATCGGATGGCCTGCGGCCGCTGCCCGGCGCTCGCCCTCGCGGAAGCCGTCCTGGACGGTCTGCACTACCTCGTCCAGCGTGAGCCCGCGCCCGACGTGGAGCTCCGGCGCGTAGCGAACCTCGGCGTACACCACCCCGTCCGCGGCCAGGTCCTCAGCGCACTCGGCCGCCACCCGCACGAGCGCGTCACGCTCCTGCATGACGCCGACCGTGTGGGCGAACGTCTCGAGGTACAGCTCGAGCGACTTGCGGTCGGCGCCGCGCCGGAACCATGCCGCGAGATCGTCAACACCGCTCGTCGGCAGCGCGTCATAGCCGAACTCGCGAGCCAGATCCACGACCGTGGCCGGCCGCAGGCCGCCGTCGAGATGGTCGTGCAGCAGAGCTTTCGGTGCGCTCCGGATCGTGTCGAGCGAGAGCATCGGACGGATCGTAGCCCGCCCGCGGGGTAGGATCGCCGGGTGAGTGCGGATCCGTCAGCCCCGGTCGTCTGGACGGAGTCCAGCGAGGGCGTGGACTGGCACGTCGAGCTCCCGCGTGAGGACTTCCTGCCCGGCCGCATCGTGGCGGGTCGTGTCCGGCTCACCGCCCGCGAGCGGTTCACGGCAGACGCGTTGCGGATCTCCCTGAAGGCGACCGAGCACTGGAAGCACGAGGAGACCTCGACCGACGCACAAGGCCACACGACAACCCGGGTCGTGACCTCGCGCGCGGAAGTCGTACGGGAGCCGGTCGACCTGCTCGCACCGGTGTCGCTCGCGGCGGGTGAGACGCGCGAGCTCGCCTTCGAGCAGCCGGTGCCGCCGCTCGGCCCGGCCTCTCTCGACGCCGACGTCGCGGGTCTCGAGTGGCTGTTCGAGGCGAAGCTGGACGTGCCCGGCGGGTTCGACTCGCGGCTCGGGCGGACGGTCCTCGTCCATCAGCCGACGGCGCTGCTCCGAGCCGGGGCGGTGCCGGTCGAGGAGTTCGCGCTCTATGGCTCGGCCGACGTCGCAGCCGACGGGATCACCGGCACGATCGAGCTCGACCCGATGCCCCTCGCCTGCGGGCAACCGTTCCGGGGCCGCGTGGCCCTGCAGGTCCCTGCAGCGCTCAAGCTCCAGGAAGTCCGGGCCGAGGTGCAGGTCCGAGTCGAGGCGACGGTGTCCGGCGGACGCTCGGAAACGATCACGGCGTGGTCATCGGTGCTCCTCCCCGAAGGCGTGCTCGAGGGCGATCGAACGATCGAGGTCGAGGGCGTCCTGGACCCGCGCCCGCTGCCGACGATCGAGCTGCCGCACGGCCGGACGGCGGCAACGTTCCACGTGATCCTCGCTCGCGCCTGGGCGCCGGACACGCATCTCGTCCGAGACGTGGCGATCGCGACAACAACGGAGCTCTGAACTCGCGACTCTCACGACGCGTAAGCCTCGCTGTGATGGGCATTGTCGTCCGTGGATTGCTCGCCGCGGCGCTGTTGGCGAGCTGCGGCTCAGCCCCGAGCGCGACACCGCCCCCGACGCCGGAGCCATCCTCAGCCCCGAGCGCGACACCGACCCCGACCGCGGAGATCGCGGTGAACCTCGCGCTCGGACCGTGGCGCAGCCACCCGATCCCGACGACGGCAGACGGGATCGCCTCGCTCGAGGCGGCCTGTCGCAAGGCCGAGCCGGGCATCGGCGACCTCCCGCTGGCCGTGGCCGACCTGCGTGGCGTCCGACTCGCGACGCTCGTCTTTGGCGATGCATCACATGGTTACGCCTGCCGGACCGACGTCGAGAATCCGTCGCCACCGATTGGCGTCCTCGCCCTCCCTGTGCCGGACATTCCGGCGGATGGCATCGACACGGCGTGGTACGGCAGCATCGATGACCCGGACGCATCGCGGATGATCGCGATCGGTCGCGTCGCCCCGATCAGCCAACCACGGGTGACGCTCGGATCGTCGACCCCGGCGAACGTCGTTGCCGGGCTCGACGGCGAGCGCTTCGTCTGGGCAACCTACGCGAACGGCTGGTATGCGCTGTGGTGGCCGACGATCGAGCCCGTGCTCGACATCGCCGTCCTGAACAGCCGGAACGAGGTCCTGGACTCCGTGGAGCCGGAGGGCCTCTAGCGGTCCATCGGTCGAACGACCGATGACGCAACCCGTGGTGGTCGCCGTACCATCCGCCCGTGAACCGCGCTGGTTCGGTGCAGTGCCCCGTCATCGTCGGTCGCGACGACGTGCTCGAGCTCCTGGATCACCTGGTCGCCGAGACGGCGCAGGGCCGCGGCCAGGCGCTCTTCCTCTCCGGCCAGGCCGGGCTCGGCAAGACGCGGCTCATCCGCGCGACGGTCCGGAAGGCGCTCGCGGCCGGCTTCCGCGTCGAAGGCGGCTCCGTCTCGCCGCAGGATCTCCAGGTCCCGCTCGGGTCGATCCGCGAGATGGCCATCGGGATGCGCGATAGCGAGGACTTCGGCGCGCTCGCCGCGACGCTCCGCGGGATCGATGGCCGCCACGATGGCGACGCCCTCGGCGCACGGCGGCTGATGGTCCGCCAGGCCGCGGACGAGATCCTCGCGGCGATCGACCGGCCGACGATGCTGCTCTTCGATGACCTCCACTGGACCGATGAGATGAGCCTCGAGGTCATCGGCGAGCTCGCCCGGCATGCCGCCGAGCGGCCGCTGCTCATCATGGCTGACTATCGAGCCGACGAATTCCCGCCGGACTCGATCCATCGCGAATGGCGGGCGCGCCTCCTCAGCCAGCGGCACGCGCAGGAGATCCGCCTCCGGCCGCTCACGCTCGACGAAACCGGCATGGCGACGACGCTCATCCTGGGCGGCGAGCTCCCCGCGCCGCGCGACGTCGTTGAAGCCGTCCACCAGCGGACGAACGGGATCCCGCTCCACATCGAGGAGCTCCTGGCCGCGCTCGATGACGATGCCCTGACCGACGGCCGCAGAATTCGCGAGGCCCACGTCCCGGACACGATCGGCGACGCCGTCCTGGCGCGCGTCGGACGCCTCTCAGACGACGCTCGCCAACTCGTTCGCGCAGGGGCGGTCGTCGGCCGATGCTTCACGCCCGACACGATCGCGGGGATGGTCGACCGGCCGCTGGCGGAGCTCGAGCCGATTCTCCAGGAGCTCGTCGACGCGTCGATCCTCCACCCATTCGACTACGTCGACCAGGGCTACTACGACTTCCGCCACCAGCTGCTGCGCGACGCGATCTATGGGTCCGTGCCGCCCTCGCAGCTTCGGCGCTTCCATGCCCAGGCCGCCGAGTTCGTCATGACCCTCGAGGGCGCGAGTGTCGTCCACGCATCGCGGCACTACGAGCGGGCGGGGCTGCGGCCGCAGGCGTTCCGGGCGGCGATGACCGCCGCAAGGGACGCGAGCCGGATCTCGGCACGCCAGGAGGCGTACGAGCTGTACCAGCGAGCGATCGCGAACATGCCGGACGACCTTCCCCTTGCGGAGAAAGCGCAGCTGTACGAGCAATTTGCCGACGCCGCCGGCGCGATCGAGCGAAACGAGGACTGCGTCACTGCCGCGACCCGCGCGCGGCGCCTCTACCTCGAAGCGGGCCGGCCCCTGGATGCGGCCGGGATGCTCGTACTCATGTCCACGCAAGCCGCACGCGGCGGAGAGCCGCATCACGTGATGAGCTCGTTCACTGACAAGGCGCTCGCCGAGGTCGACGCCCAGCCGGCCAGCCCGGAGCGCGAGAAGCTCCGCGCGTTCCTCCTGGGTGTGCGAGCCAGCAATGGGCTGTTTGCATCGGAGCTTCCGGCTGCACGCGCGGATGCTGTCGCTGCGCGAGAGCTCGCCGAGAGCGTCGGCGATCGCGAGACCGTCCTCGAGGCGGACCTGACGCTGGCTCGGATCGATATCGTCGACGGCCGCTTCGAGACCGGCCTTCGCGATGGCATGCGGGCGGCGCGTGAGGCTCGCGACGGCGGCTACGAGTCCGTCGGCGTCACCGGATATCGGAACCTGGCGATCATGGCCGCGCGGGTCATGGACCCGCAGTCGGCCGAGGTTGCGATCCGCGAGGGCCTCCAGTACGCCGACGCGATCGAGCAATCGCACTGCCGGCAGATGATGGCGACGACGACCGCGATCGTCGATTGGGGCGCGGGTCGCTGGGGCGCCGCGGACGACCGGGCTCGCCACGAGCTCGTCGATCGTGGCTGCCGTCGCGGCGTGATCGGGGCGCTGGACGTCATCGGCCTTGTCGCCTTCGGCCGCGGCCGGCTCGAGGAGGCTCGGCGCTGGCTCGAGGAATCGCTCGAGTCTGGGCGCCGGGTCGGTGAGGCCCACCTCATCCTGACGCCGCTGTGGGGCCTCGCCGAAGCGGACCTCCTCGCGGGCGACGCCGGAAGCGCCATCGCACGTTGCGAAGAGGCGCTCGAGATCTCGTCACGGACCGGCGAGCGGGCGCTCCTGATCCCGTTTGTGGTCACGGGTGTTCGCGCGTATCTCGCGGCGCGCCGGCCCAATGACGCGGAGCGCTGGATGGCGGGTGCCCGTGACAACCTCGCCGGCTGGGATCCTGTCGCCGGCGCCGCGCTGAGTCATGCTGACGGCCTGACGCTTCTGGCAGCCGGTTCGATGGCCGCGGCCCGGGAGTCCCTGGAGCGCGCCGTTCGAGGCTGGGAAGAGCGAGGGCGGATCTGGGAGAGCTCGTGGGCCCGCCTGGATCTCGCCAGCTGCCTGATGCGGATGAATCGCCACGCCGACGCCGCCGCGACGCTGGCCGAGGCTCGAGCCGTCGCCGAGGAGCTCCGCAGCGAGCCGCTCCTCGCCCGCGCCGACGAGCTGCTTCGAGCCGGTCGCGGTCGAGGCCTCGAGGACGAGCCGTGGCGGCCACTGACGATCCGGGAGTTCGAGGTCGCCACGTTGATCCGAGATGGCCGGACGAACGGCGAGATCGGCGGCGAGCTCGGGATCGCCACGAAGACGGTCAGTGCCCACGTCGAGCACATCCTCGCGAAGCTGGGTGTCGCCCGACGAGCCGAGATCGCGGCCTGGGTCGCCAGCATCCCGATCGCGCGGCCGCCGCAGACGACGGAGCCCATCGGCGCATCTCGGCGATAACGAAACCGGCGGCGCCCTTGCGGGTCGCCGCCGGTTCGAGGACCCAGCCCAGGGATCGTGTCAGGCGGGATCACCGTTGCCGCGGCACGAGACCTTCGAGTTCCAGTCTTCGTACATGCCGAGCGGGTTCGGCTTCCAGAGCCAAACGTGGCGCTGGAAGAACGGCGGCAGGCCGTAGCGGTTCGGCGCCGGCACGGGCTTGAGGTCGATGCCGAGCACGGACGGCGTGCCGGGCCCGAAGGCGTCATGCCAGAGGTCCTGGAAGACGACGTACTCAACACCCACGAGGTGCAGCGACCCGTCGGGCATCGGCTCGTAAACGAGCACTTCCGGCTTCTCGGGATCGATGGCCGGGTCGAGGACGAGGTCGATGTTCGCGTAGTGCTGGCCCATCGCCGCACCGAGGCTCTCGTTGTCGGTGCAGATGTAGAACGGGCCATAGCCGGCGGCCTCGGCGGCCGCGACGTCATGGAACTTCTCGGTCGCCTGGCGGGCGATCGCGACCGTTGACTGGCCGGAGCCGGCGATTGCAACGCTCGAGGCGATGAGGAGCGCCGCGAGGCCGCCGACGAGCGGCAGGAACCGGAGCGTTCGAGACTTCATGACTACACCTCCACCGTGAGCTCGTAGACCTCGGGCGTCGGATGGCCGGCGCGCGCATGGATGCGCATCACGGCCTCCCGCGACGGCCCGGTGGCGAGGCAGAACACCTTGCCAAGGTCGGGATCCATCCAGGCCCGCTCGAAGTGCACGCCCTCGTCGTTCTCGATCGCGAGGTCGCGCTCGTGCGCTTCCTGGAGCTGGGCAGCGGTCACCCCCACGAAGCCGCTGTGTACGTCCATGAACTTGCCCATCAGGTGCCTCCAACTGGTTGTCCGGCGGGTCCGAACCTGGTGTCCACGTTCCGGCCCGAAGGCCCACGCGCGCATCGGTCGTCCGCCCGACGGACGGCGAGAACTTCGACCTATGTCGAGTCGCTGGACGGCGTGTAGAAGTAGGGATCGAGGACGCTCACCCGAGCGATCCGCGTGACCGGCAGCCCGTTACGCTCCGCAGCGCGGCGGATCGCCTCGGGACCGGGCGCGTCGTAGATGCACCACGTCGCCCGCCGGTCGTCGCGGACGTACGAGTGGACCCACGTCACACCGAGGTCGTCATTGACCCCGACGACGCCGCGGCAGACCTCGAGGCCGGCCTGTCCGAGCGGCAGCTCAAAGCCCGCCGGAAAGACCCGCTCCACCAGGTACCGCGGCATCGGACCCTCACCCTTCACTACGACGACCGCACTTCGGTCGTGCTGTCAGGGTCCGTCGCGGACCGCCCGCCCCACATCGGTGAGGCCTGCCTAATCTGGGCCGGCGGCCTGCCCGTTTTGGACGTCGATCCCGGCGCGCGCGGCGGCCGTCGCGGCCTCGGAGCGACGCTCCACGCCGAGCTTGCCGAGCACCGCAGAGACGTGGTGGTCCACGGTTCGCGTGGAGAGCACGAGGCGGCCGGCGATCTCGGCGTTCGAGAGCCCCGCGGCCAGGAGTCGCAGCACCTCGAGCTCGCGATTCGTCAGCCCGGCCGGGTTCGCACGTGTCGAAGGCCGCCGGCCGCGCGGGACCGAACGAACGCCGAGCTCGCGGAGCCGGCGAGCCGCGAGGGCCTGGGCCGGTCGCGCGCCGAGCCGGTCAAATCGTGCGTGGGCCTCCTCGACCGCCGCCGGGTCGTCCGAGCCGAGCAAGGCCCGCGCCGCCTCGTATGGGCACTCGAGCGCGTCCCAGGCGACGGCCGCCTCGCGCCAGCGCCCGTCGAGCTGAAGCCGCCACGGTTCGGCGATGGGCGTCGCCTTCGGCGCCGGACGGCCAGCCTGTTTGAGCCACCACGAGAGCTCGCCGGTGTGCCACGGATGGGCCTTCGCGATCGCGAGGTCGATGACGGCGGACGCCTCGGCGGCCGATTGGTCCAGGTCCCCCGCGAGCCAGAATGCCTCGGCCCGGGCCGCGCGGATTGGGCCGAGGCGCTGGAGCGTGGCCGTTGGCGCGGCAATCTCGAGCGCCTCGTCGAGCGCCGTCCAGGCGTCGGGATCGCCCCGTCGGGCGCGCAGGCGACCGAGCGCCAGGAGGGCCATCATCCGGGCGATCGTGGTGGACGGGCGCGCCAGCAGCGACGCGGCCAACGCCCCGCCCTCCGACCAGCGCCCTCGATGGACGAGTGAGAGAGCCCGCCAGGCTTCGAGGTATTGGCGGTTGCCGTCGAGGTCACGAGCCGACGCGTAGCGATGACCGGCCTCGAAATACGGGTCGGCCTCCGCGAAGCGATACATCTCGCCGAGGGCCGAGTACAGGACGGAGTAGGCACCGCCAACCCGGCGGTCGAAGCCGTATTCCAGGGCCAGCCGCAGGCTGGTCTCGAGGTCGGCCCGGCCGCCGTCGATGTCGCCGAGCAGGATGCGCGAGCTACCGACCGAGTTCCAGGCGGCGACGACTGCCCCCGCCGCAGCCGGATGCCCCTCGCCCATCCTGATCGCCTTCCGGCCCAGCTCGATGGCCTCGGCGTTGTCCCGGTCGAGCATCCGGATATACGCCTGGCCACCGAGCGCCTCGGCCTTGGCGGCTCCGTCGGACATCGACTCGACCAGTTCGAGCGCCCGGCGCGATGCTGCCTCCGCGTCTTCATTTCGTCCGGCCCCGATCAGCAACATCGCGTACTCCGTCAGCGCGGCGGCCTCGCGTTCCGCGTTGCCTTCCCGGTGCCAGATGTCCCGGGCCTCCTCCCACGCCGGAAACGCGACATCGAGGCGCGCCACAAGGCCGTGCTCGCGAGCGACGTCGACGAGGAGCTCCCCGCGAGCGACCCGCGGCAGGTCTCCGGCAAACCGCAGCGCCCGCGCGAACTGGGCCGCCGCCTCGCGATGGGCGCCCGCGGCGACCGCTGCCCGACCGGCGGCCGGGGCGTAGCGCAGGACCGCGTCGCGATCGCCGGCGCCCTCGGCGTGGTGCGCGAGGCGGGCGTCGGAGCGGTCCGCCTCGGATCCGGCCTCGAGCGCGGCGAGGACCCGGGCATGGAGCGCGAGCCGTTCGGCCAGGTCGGTCGCGTCGAGGATGGCCTGCCGGGCGACCTCATGTCGGAAGACATAGCTCCGCCCGTCCGTTCGAAGGACGCCTTTCGCAAGGCACTCCTCGGCCGCGAGCGGGCCCTGGACGACGCCTGCCAGCAGCGCGGGATCCGTTGGCGGCCCGATCACGGCAGCGGCCTCGAGCGTCCGGCGGGCCGCCTCGGACAGGCGCGCGGCGCGGGCGAGGACCGCGTCCCGCACGGTCGCGGGTATGCGTGCCGGCGCGCCGGCGATGACCTCGGTGACGTAGAACGGGTTGCCACCGGTCAGGTCGTGCAGCTCGTCGGCGTCGAGATCGGTTCCCTTCGACAGCTCGGCAACCGACGCCTTCGAGAGCGGCGCGAGCGGGATCCGCCGAACGGCGGGCGACGTCGCGAGGTCGCCAACGACGACCCGCAGCGGATGCTGGCGGCCGACCTCGTCGTCGCGATACGTCCCGACGAGCAGCGCGTGCGTCGACGCGATGCGGCGGCCGACGAAGCGCAGGGCGTCGAGGGTCGCGTCATCCGCCCAGTGGAGGTCGTCGAGCAGGACGACCAGGTCGCGGTCGGGCCGTCCGAGCGCCCGGAGGAGCGACCCCAGGACCTCTTCGCGCGGCGCAGATTCGCTCACCAGCGGCCCGAATGTCGGATCGAGTCCCTCGGCGATGTCAAGGAGCGGGCCGAGCGGCCGGGGCGTCGAAAGCGGATCGCAGGATCCAAGCAGGACCTGCACGCCTTCCGGCACCGAGGCGGCGAAGGCGCTCAGCAGCGAGGTCTTGCCGATCCCCGCCTCGCCCTCGACGAAGACGAGACGGCCCCCTTCGTTTGCGGCCTCGGCCCGGAGTCGATGGAGCGTCGCCAGCGGCGCGTCACGCTCGAGGAGGCGCATGCGGGCATCCTAGCCCGGCGTCACCAGGACCCGAGTCGCTCCTTCGCCGCGGCGAGGGCGGTTCTCACACGCGCCGGCGCGGTTCCGCCGATCACGTCGGCGCCCGCAAGCGTTGCCTCGATTAACGCGGCGGCCCGCAGCTCCGCGGACAGGGAGCCGTCACCGGCGAGCTCGCGTGCCAGGTCGTCGTCGGCTTCGTCGAGCGCTTCGCGGACCGCGACGTCCGTGATCGCGTCGAGGCCCGTGCCCGCCGCCTCGGCCGCCGCGACCAGGCGCCCGATGACGCCGTGTGCGACCCGGAACGCGAGGCCTCGTCGGACGAGCGCATCGGCAAGCGACGTCGCCGTCGCGAATCCGTCCTCGGCGGCCTCGCGCATCCGCGCCCGATCCACCTGAAGGCTACCGATGAGCCCGGCCATCACCGCGAGCGAGCCCTCGAGCTGGCCGACCGCACCGAGGAGCGGCGGCACGCTGTCCTGGAGGTCGCGCTGGTAGCCGAGCGGCAGGCCCTTGAGGATCCCGAGCACAGCCGTCAGCGCCGCCGTTGCGCGGGCCGCATGCCCGCGGACGAGCTCGGCCGGGTCGGGGTTGCGCTTGTTCGGCAGCATCGATGAGCCCGTCGAGAAAGCGTCCGCGACCCTGACGAAGCCGAACCGCGGGTTCGACCACCAGACGATCTCCTCCGACAGCCTCGACAGGTGCGCCTGGCACAGGGCCGTCGCGGCGAGGAGCTCCACGGCGAAGTCGCGGTCGCCAACGGCGTCGATCGAGTTCGCCGTCACACCGTCGAAGCCAAGCTCGCGAGCCGTCGCTTCACGGTCCAGCGGGAAGCCGACGCCGGCGATCGCGCCCGAGCCGAGCGGCGATGTGTTCAGGCGTCGGCGCGTGTCGCCGAACCGCCCGCGATCGCGCTCCAACATCTCCACGACAGCCAGAAGGTGGTGCGCGAGGAGGACCGGCTGAGCCGGCTGGGTGTGGGTCGTGCCGGGCATGACCGTGTCGATCTCGCGGTCCGCGAGGTCGACGAGTGCGCGTTCCAGGTTGACGATCTCCGCGTCGAGCCGGTCGATCGCCTGTCGCGACCAGAGTCGCAAGTCCGTCGCGATCTGGTCATTCCTCGATCGCCCGGTGTGGAGGCGATCCGCGAGCGGCCCGATGCGCTCGCGCAGCGCCGCCTCGAGATTGAGGTGGACGTCCTCGAGCGCTGGATCCCACGTCACCGCGCCGGCCTCGACGTCCGCCCGGAGAGCGGTCAGGCCGTCGACGAGCGCTCGAGCATCGGAATCGCTCAGCAGGCCGGCCCGGCCGAGCCCGTGGACGTGGGCGATCGAGCCGTCGAGGTCGTCAAGCGCAAGCGCGGAATCGACATCGATCGAACGCGTGAAGTCGGCCGCCCGAGCGTCCGTCGCATCGCCGAATCGACCGCCCCAGAGCCGCACCGTCCGCCTCCCTCGGCCGGATCGTAGCGTGCCGATCGTTGGCCCATCGCTCTAGGCCAAGTCCGGCTACGATGCGCCGATGACGTCCCGCCAGACCGCGCTCCTGCCGTGGTTCCTGTTCCTCGGGCTTGGCCTGATGTGGGGCAGCAGCTACCTCTTCATCAAGTTCGGCGTCGAGACCCTGCAGCCGTTCCAGCTGATCTCCGCCCGGATGCTCATCGGCTTCGTCATCCTGTGGCTGATCGTCGGACTTTGGAAGCGCGAGCCGCTGCCTCGGGACGCCACGACGTACGGCCACCTGATCGTCATGTCGATCATCAACATCATCATCCCGTTCGCCCTGATCACCTGGGCCGAGCAGTCGGTCGACTCGGCCGTCGCGGCGATCATCAATGGCGCCGTACCGCTGTTCATCATCGTGCCGGCGGCGCTCTTCCTGCCCGACGAGCCGATCACGCTCAACAAGCTCGTCAGCCTGCCGCTCGGGTTCATCGGCGTCGTGCTGCTCGTCGTGAAGGACCTCGGCGTCGGCGGCTCGAACGCCCTCGGCGCGATCGCGCTGCTGGGCGCGACGCTCGCGTACGCGTTTGGTGGCGTGTACTCGCGGAAGTTCATCCGGAACCTCCGGCCGATGATCCCGGCGCTCTTCCAGGTCTCGTTCGCCGTCGTCTGGAGCGTGCTCCTGATGCTCCTGCTGGAAGGCTTGCCCACCGTGGCCGCGTTCACGCCGACCGTGACGCTGTCGGTCCTGTGGCTCGGCATCTTCGGTTCGTCGCTCGCGTACCTCGCCTTCTTCCGCCTGCTCCAGGACTGGGGCGCGACGCGGACGGCCCTCCTCGCCTACCTGCTGCCGGTCGTCGGCATCGTCCTCGGCGTCGCGGTCCGGAACGAGCAGATCGACATCCGCGCGATCCTCGGGACGGGCCTGATCCTCCTCGGCATCGGCCTCGCGAACAGCAAGTTCGGCGCGCGCCGGCTGTGGGGCCGCGGCAAGATCCCGACGGCGACGCCGACACAGACGAACGCGGCCGCGACGGCCGCGGAGGGCGGCGAGGCGGTCTAGGCCGCCGCGGGGTGCCGAGGCGGTCTTAGGCAGCCCCCGGCGTGCCGTTCGGGCCCGCGTCAGACCCTTGGCGCGCGTCGTGACCGTCTATTGATCATTTCCGGGGCTAACGGATGCTCAACGCCCCGTCAGCCTGATGTTCGGAGCTCGGGGTTCGGGTGCTCTCGCGCGACTTCCAGTCGGAGCGGGTCACATCGGGTCCGCGACCATGGCTAACGGCCGTCCTTAGCCAGCAAATGCTCATAAGACGATCATCGCGGGCGACTAGCCGCGCGCCAGAGCACGAGCCGAGTCAGAGGCCCAGCGCCTGATCAGACGATCCGCGGTCGCTCACTTCCCCGTCGCGAGCAGCACCGCTCCGAAAACGACCAGCGCGGCGGCGGCGATCCGGATCGCGCCCTCGCGCCGGCCCGAAGCTTCGCCGAGCCGGATCGAACCCCATGCCGCGGCGAGGACAATCGCGGATTCACGGAGCGGCGCCACGGCAGCGAGCGGCGCCATCGAGTACGCGACGAGGATCAGGAGATATGCGAACAGGGAGATCACACCCGCGACGCCGTCGCGCATGAGCGACGACGGCCCGCCGCCCTCGGACGGTTGAGGCGCGGGCGCCAGCCAGCCACGTCGCCGGCCGATCCTGACGGTCAGGGACAGCATCGTCGTCGCCGCGACCGCGAGGATCGCGCCGTACAGCCACGGCGCGATGATCCGAACGCCAACCCGGTCAACGGCTGAGTACGCGGCGATCGTCACGCCGGTTGCCAGCGCGAACCCGATCGCGCCGCGATGCTCACGGCCGGCTTCCTGGAAGGCCCGCCACGGCCGGGCCACGGCGAGGATGCCGACGAGCAGGCACACGACACCGAGCGTCCCGTTTGCGCCGAGGCGCTCGCCGAGCAGGCCAACCCCGACGAGCACCGCGAGCAGCGGCGCGCTGCCGCGCGCGATCGGATAGACGAGCGACAGGTCACCGCGCCGATAGCCGGCCGACAGGAACACGAAGTAGGCCGTCTCGAGCACGCCTGAACCGATCGCGATCGCGACGCCCCGAGGGTCGATCGCGAAGAACCCGCCCGCCGCCCACGCAATGAGCGCGATCGGCCCGAGGACGAGCGTCCCGATCGCCTGCAGGCGGACGGCCGTCCGCAGCGGATCGCCGGACGTCTTGAGGAGGACGTTCCAGCCGGCGTGGAGGACGGCCGCGACCGCAACGAACCCGAGGGCGAGGGCCGGCACCCGTCGAGTCTACCGAGCGCCGCCCGCCACGGGCGCCGGTTGCGGCCCGCCCGACGGCTCAGACGCGAACGTCCCGCCGGCTCAGGCCCCACGCGCCGACGAGAAGTCCGCCGACCCCGAGGACGATCGACGCGACCACGCCGACGAGGTCCCAGTCGCCGAGCAGCGGCGACCCGTAGTGCGAGGTGAGCGCCAGGTCCGCGAACCACTCGGGCAGCTTGAGCGGGACCGCGAACAGCGTGATCAGGAACGTCCCGACCGTCACGACGATGACGACCGGTGCCGCGATCGAGGCACGCACGAGACCCGCCGCGGCAATCCCGATCCCCGCGAGCGCGATCCCGTAAAGCGCGAGGACGAACGACCCGAGCGTTGGCGTCGCGACATCGCTGCCCTGGCTGGCCGTGCCGATCGCGGTCGCGACCGCCACGACGGCGGCACTCAGGAGGATCGCCAGGTAGACGCCGAGTCCGCTCCGGATGAGCCATGCCATCCGCGTCATCGGGTTCGAAAGGATGACCTCGAGGCGGCCGGACGACTCGTCCGAGGCCCAGCCGCCCACGATCGTCGCCGCGGTGAAGCCGAAGACGACGAGGCCGAACTCGACAAACACGATCTGCAGCATCCCGCCGACCGATTCGAGGTCGGCGTTCGGATAGACCGCCCGGAGCATCGCCTCGATCGTCGGCAGGCGCTCGAACAGCTCGGACATGGCGCTGGCGCCGGAGGCGAGCAGGAGGACGTAGAGGCTCAGCCCGAGGCCCCACGCGAGGGCAGCGGGGATCCGCTCGCCGAAGGACCGGCCGAGCGGGTCGCGGAGCCCCACGAGGAACCGCGGCAGGTGCGGCGAGGGCACGTGGATCGTGCTCGCCATGTCTCGCCGCTCGAAGCCGAGGACGCCGACGACGAGGAAGGCGACCACCAATGCCGTCGGCAGCACGAGCGAGCCCCAGTCGTACAGGCCCGCGAGCGGGACGTGGTCGAAGGTCCACGAGAAGTACGAGAGCGGAGCAAGCGCGTCGAAGACCGGGATCGAGTCCCGGAAGCCGTTCACAAAGTACGAGGCGAGCATGACGAGGGCTGCGAGGCCGGCCGCGGCGCCACGGCCGACAAAGGGCGCTGCGGCGAACGCAATCGCACCCGGCAGCAGGATCATGATCGCGGTGAGGGCCGCGTAGCCGACGGCCGCCTCGGGCGCGATCTCGTCGCCCGGGAGCGTCGCAAAGGCCTGGCCAGTCACCCAGATCGCGATCGCGAAGATCACCATCGCGAGCCCGACCGCGGTGAGGTGAGCCGCGAGCTTCTCGAGGGCAATGCGCCGACGTGCCACGCCGGACGTAGCGATGAGCTCGAGACTGCCGCGGGCGGCCTCTCCAGCGATCGTCGATGACAGGGCGAGGATCGACCAGATCGGGATGAGGATGAAGAACAGGACGACGTACCGCCACTCGATGAAGCCGCCGAGAGTGGAGAGCCCGACCGGTCGCCCGAGGAGGCCCTGGAAGATCGGCGGCAGGATCTCCGCGAGGCTGGCCGCCTGGGCCCGCGTCGCCACCGTCCCGAAGGCACCGGCGATCGCGGCACCGCCGGTGACGAAGAGCAGCACGATGAGACCCGTCGCGAGCGCGAACGCACGGCGGGAGTCTCGGATGGTCTTGCCGTAGACGCTGCCGAGGCCGTAGATCCGGCTCCAGAGCGAGGGCCGGCCGGCCACAGCGAGCCGGGCCGGCTCGGTGCCGGCGGTCATGCCGTGACCTCGCTCGCATCGGGACTGTGGCCGTACTGGGCGAGGAACGTCTCTTCGAGGGTCGGCTCGCGGCTGACGAAGTCGAGGAGCTCGTACCGCGCTGCCGCGCGAACGACCGGCGTAATCGGGCCGTTCACGCGCATGCGCAGGACGTGGTCCATGGCGACGACTTCGCTGACGCCTGGCAGGGCCTCGAACTCCGCGGTCGGGACCGGCCCGGTGAAACGCAGCTCGACCTGGTGATGAGCGAGGTCGCGGAGGCCCTCGACGCTGTCGAGCTTGACGAGGCGGCCCTCGCGGATGATCGCGACGCGGTCACAGGTCTTCTCGACCTCGGACAGGATGTGGCTCGACAGGAAGGTCGTGCGGCCCTCGGCCTTGGCCTCGCGAACGAGCTCGAAGAACGACTGCTGGACGAGCGGGTCGAGGCCGGACGTGGGCTCGTCGAGGATCAACAGCTCTGGCTGGTGCTGGAGCGCGATCACGAGGCCGATCTTCTGCTTGTTGCCCTTCGAGAGCTCCTTGAAGCGGCGCTTCGGATCGATGTCGAAGCGCTCGATGAGGGCGCGCTGGTAGGCCTTGTCGACGCCCCTCCTGAGGTTCGCGAAGTATTCGATCGTCTGGCCGCCGGTCAGTCGGTCGTAGAGCGTGAACTCGCCGGGGATGTAGCCGATCCGTCGGTGGATCGCGACCGGATCGTCGGACGAGACGATGCCGAAGACGCGGCCGACGCCCGACGTCGGGCGGATGAGGTCGAGGAGGGTCCGGATCGTGGTCGTCTTGCCGGCGCCGTTGGGTCCGAGGAAGCCGAAGATCTCGCCCTCTTGCACCTCGAGGTCGACGTCGACGATCCCGCGGTGAACGCCGTAGGACTTCGTGAGCTTCTCGGTCTGGATGACTGCGGCCATGGTCGGTATGGGCTCCTAACGCTGGGTGGACGCTCGGTCGCGCAGGAAGCGCTCGACGAGCGTGGGGATCTCGGCTCCGATGAAGGCAAGGACGTCGCGCATCTCCTCGAGGCGCTCGCGCGCCTGCGGTGGGCGGTCGGCGATCGAGGCCAGGCCGCGTTCGGTGATCTGCTGGAGGTCGCTGTAGATCCGGCCGCCGCTCTTGAGCAGCGACTCGAGCGCCTCCGGCGGCGCCGAGAAGTACTCCTTCCGATCGCCGCGGCGGGTCGTCCGGCGGATCAGGCCGGCACCGGCGAGGATCCGGGCGGTGCCGCTGATGGCGCCGCGGCTGGCCTGGAGCGCCTCAGCCATCTCGGCCGCGGTCTGCTCCTCGTTGTCGGCGATCAGGAGCCAGCCCCACATCCGGCCCGCCATCGGCGTCATGCCGAGGGCGCCGAGGTACTGGCCCATCTCCTCGACGAAGCGACTCTCGCCCGGTGTCATCGCGCCTGACCGTAGTCCTGCGCGAAAGTTCAGTCAATACTGAAGGTTCGAAATTAAGGTCCTGTTGAGGGGCTCGGCCGTCACACGCCGATCGGGTGCCAGACGGTCTTCATCTCCAGGAACGCGGCGATCCACTCGGGCCGCTCGGCGGCTCGGTCGTCGAGCCAGTCGAAGCGATCCTCGCGGACCTTCGTCGAGCGGCGCGAGAGGCGCTTGACGTTGTCCATCGCGGTCAGCTCGGTGTCGACGCGGAGGGCCTCGGGCACGCCCCACGTGTCGATCGCATCGACGTCGACGTGGCCGGCGAGGACCGGAACGAGCTCCTTTCGAAGCCCGGTGATCACGTTCACGACGCCGCCCGGCACGTCCGACGTTTCGAGGACCTCTGCGAGCGAGATCGCGGGCAGCGGCCGCGCCTCGGAGGCGAGGACTACCGTCGCGTTCCCGGCGACGAGCGGCGGCGCGAGGCGGCTGACGAGCCCGAGCAGCGACGATGTCTCGGGCGCCACGATCCCGACGACGCCGGTTGGCTCGGGGATCGTGAAGTTGAAGTACGGCGCGCCAACCGGGTTCGAGGCCCCGAGCACCTGCGTGATCTTGTCGGCCCAGCCGGCGTACCAGACCCAGCGGTCGATCGCCCGATCGACCACCTCCCGGGCGCGGTCGGCACGGAGGCCCTCGGCGACCGAGACCTCGGCGACGAACTGGTCGCGCCGGCCCTCCATGAGCTCGGCGACGCGGTAGAGCACCTGGCCCCGGTTCATCGCGGTCCGCGCGGCCCAACCGGGGAACGCCTTGCGGGCGGCGCGAACGGCGTCCCGGAGGTCCTTGCGCGAGCCGCGGCAGGCGTTCGCGAGCGGCGCGCCGTCAGCCCCCGAGACGAGGTACGAGCGTCCGGATTCGGTTCGCGGGAACTCGCCGCCGATGTAGAGCTTGTACGTCTTTCGAACGGCGATCCGGCCGGCCGGCGGCGAGGGTTTCGCCCGGGCGACGGCGCGCGGCGACGCGGCCTTCCGCGGTCCTGGCACGGTCAGCGGTCCTCGAGCCGGACGTAGGCGTGGAGGCCGTGCATCCCGCCCTCGCGTCCGAAGCCCGATTCCTTGTAGCCGCCGAAGGGCGACGTCGGGTCGAAGCGGTTGAACGTGTTCGCCCAGACGACCCCGGCCTTGAGCTTGCTGACCATCGACAGAATCCGCGACCCCTTTTCCGTCCAGACGCCCGCCGACAGGCCATACGGCGTGTTGTTCGCCTTTTCGACGGCCTCATCGGGCGTCCGGAACGTCAGCACGGAGAGCACCGGCCCGAAGATCTCCTCTTTCGCGATCCGGAAGCTCTGGGCGACGTTCGTGAAGAGCGTCGGCCGGAAGAAGTAGCCGCGATCCGGGAGGTCGCAGGCCGGCTGGTACATGTCCGCGCCCTCTTCGACGCCGGACTGGACGAGCTCGGTGATCGTCTCGAGCTGGGCCCGCGAGTTGATCGCGCCAACGTCCGTGTTCTTGTCGAGCGGGTCGCCGACGCGGATCGTCGACAGGCGGTCCTTCAGCTTCTCGATCAACGGCTCCGCGACGGATTCCTGGACGAGCAGCCGCGAGCCGGCGCAGCAGACCTCGCCCTGGTTGAAGTAGATGCCGTTCACGATGCCTTCGACCGCCTGGTCGAGCGCGGCGTCCTCGAAGACGATGTTCGCGGCCTTGCCGCCGAGCTCGAGCGTCAGCGCCTTGTCCGTGCCGGCCGTCGCCTTGCCGATGAGCTTGCCGACGGACGTGGAGCCTGTGAACGCGACCTTGTCGACGCCTGGGTGGCTGACGAGGTGCATGCCGACTGCCGCGGGACCCGGGACGATGTTCACGACACCCGGCGGGAGATCGGCCTGGCGGCAAACGTCGGCAAAGAGGAGCGCGCTCAGCGGTGTCGTTGAGGCCGGCTTCAGGACGACCGTGTTGCCGGCTGCGAGCGCCGGCGCGATCTTCCAGGCGAGCATGAGCAGCGGGAAGTTCCAGGGGATGACCTGCGCGGCCACGCCGAGCGGCTTTGCGACCCGGCCGGGAAACGCGTACTCGAGCTTGTCCGCCCAGCCCGCGTAGTACCAGAAGTGCGCCGCCGAGAGCGGCACGTCGACGTCGCGGCTCTCCTTGATCGGCTTGCCGGAGTCCATCGATTCGAGGACCGCGAACTCGCGGCTCCGTTCCTGGAGGATCCGGGCGATCCGGAAGAGGTATTTCGAGCGCTCCTTCGGCGGGAGATTGCCCCAGCGCTTCGATTGCGCCTGGCGCGCCGCGCGGACGGCGCGGTCCATGTCCGCAGCTGTCGCCTTCGCGACTTGGGTGATCGTCTCCTCCGTGGCGGGATTGACCGTTCCGAACGTCTCGCCGTCAGAGGCCGGCACCTCGCGACCGTTGATGAAGAGGCCGTACCGCTCCTTGATGGCGACGATGTCGCGCGATTCCGGCGCCGGCGCGTACTCCCAGGGGATCGCCTGCCCATCGCCGAGGCCCCAGCCGGCCGGTGCGCGGTCGCCGGCATAGGGCTTGACCGCGCCCGTTCGGGCGCCCGGCCGGTCGATCTCTGTGGCCATTGCGGCCATTATGGCACCGTGCCGGGCGCGCCCCGGCACGCGGTCAGCGGGTACGCCGTTGTCTGAGGAGGATCACGCCCAGGGTCAGGACGGTCGCGAGCCCGATCGCGAGCCAGCTGGTGATCGGGGCCGCATGAGGCTCGGTCGCTACGGTCGACGTTGGCGGCGGCAGGATGGGTGACGGCACCGGCGCTGGGACATCGACGAAGTCGTAGAGCACGACAAGGAACCCGTCGCTGTCGCCAAAGCCCGTGGTGTCGAACGACACGGAGGCTCCGTCGACGTCCACGGTTGCGGCCGGCGCGTCAGCGCCCTCGAACGACGCCTGGAACGTCGCCCAGCCGAAGCGGAAGCCCTCGGGAAAGGTGAGCTCGGTGACCGTTGTCGGACCCACGAACGCATCTCGCCATGCATAGCTGAAGCCGTAGGTGCACGAGTCGGCATCGCAGGCCCCGCCGCCTTCGAGCTCGGTGTCCTCGAGCGTCAGCGTGCCACCCAGGTCGTCGAGCTGGACGTCCATGTCGAACCCGAGGATTGGCGGCTCGAGGACGTGCCCTGCCGGTGGCTCTGGCACGTTGTCGGAGTGAAGGGCCGGTGTGCACGTTCCGTCCGGCGCAGCGAGGAGGTCCGCCGAGGTCTGGATCTCTACCGGGCAAACCATCTTGCCGACGGTGATGCCGTTCGGGATCACATCGGCCGTCTCGAGCTGGCCGCGAAGCGCCCCCGCCGGGTAGGTCGCGTTGTGGACGTTCACGTAGAACGATGCTGGGTCGTCGACGATCCCCTGGAGCGTCGCCTCGTCGAGCCCGCTGACGCAGTCGCCCCCGAGTCCCTCGGCGTCCGGCGTTGGCAGTGCGACGACGACGGCCCCGGCGACACCCTCGGCGCCGGCATGGATATGGGCAGCGGTCGCGGGGTCCTCGACGAAGACATCCCATTGGACGCACACTTCGCCGCCGGGTGGGTCGATCGTCAGTCTGGCAGCACCGACCGCGCTCGGATCGCCGGGGCCCGGCACCTCCTGGTCGCCGGTCATGACGGCAAACCAGATCGTGGCGGCCGACGCGGGTCCGGGTGCCGCGAAGAGCAGCAAGGACGCGGCCAATGCGCAAACCAGGACGGCGCGCGCGCGACGGATCAACGAACGGCCCATGACTTTTCCCTCCCTCTGCCGTCCCCGAGACTGCGCAGATTACGCCCCTGCAGGCATCATTTGAGCGATGGCTGAACCGCCCCTGCAGCAGGTCACGCGGCTTGCGGCGTACGGCGTGATCTGGCGCGACGGCCGGATGCTCCTCTGCCACGTCAGCCCGGGGAACCTGGGCGAGGGGCTGTGGACGCTGCCCGGCGGCGGTCTCGACTTCGGGGAGTCGCCCGAGGCTGGCGTCGTTCGCGAAGTCGAAGAAGAGACTGGGCTGGTGGCCCAGATCAGCGGCCCGCCCGTGATCCATTCAGATGCCGGTACCTGGCACCGTCGATCGGGTGACGTGCGCTACCACCACATCCGGTTCGTCTACCCCATGGAGATCGTCGGCGGCGAGGAGCGCGTCGAGGTTGGTGGCTCGACCGATGAATTCGGCTGGTTCACTCGCGACGAAGCGGCGGCGGTGCCGCTGGGTGACCTCGTCGAGCGCGTCCTCGGCTGACGCGGCTATCCTCGGCGCCCATGACTGCACCAACCCTCGTCGCTGCCGGACCGCTCTGGCAGCAGCGCTATCGCGCACCGATCCTCGGGTTCCCGACGTGGTCTCGGAGCGCCCCGGACCGGCTCGTCTTCGCGTCCTCCGAGAGCGGGATCTACCAGCTCCATACCTGGGACCTCGCGACCGGTGAGCGCCGGCAGATCACGAATGAGCCCGTGGGCCTCGTTTCGGGCCATGTCAGCGCCAATGGCGAGTGGGTGCTCTGGCACCAGGACACGTCGGGTGACGAGTCCGGTCGCTGGCTGATCGCACCGTTCAGCGGCGGCGCCGGTGAGCCGTTCTCCGACGGCCTGCCGGCCGCCTGGAACGATGGCTTCGCGCCGGGCCGCGAGCGGAGCGTCGCAGCGATGTCCGGCCGCGACGGCTTCGCCCTCCACGTCATCGAGCGGAACGGCGATGCGCGGCGGATCCGATTGAGCCCCGAATCGATCCTTATCGGCGGCTCCAACGCGATGACCCGCGGCGGCACCGAGCTCGCGGGCCTGAGCGCCGACGAGCGCCTGATCTGCGTCGAGCATGGCGAGCACGGCGACCTCATCCACGCCGCCCTGCGGGTGTTCGACGCGATCAGCGGAGAGGTCGTCGCCGACCTCGAGGATCCCGGCCTCGGGCTGTGTGCCTTCGCCTGGTCACCGATCCCCGGCGACGACCGCCTCGCGATCGGCCACGAGCGGCGCGGCGAGCGGCGGCCGGCGATCTGGGAGCCACGAACGGGCACCGTCACGGACCTCGACCTGCCCTGGGATCGCTTCACCGAGGTCTGTGACTGGTGGCCGGACGGGTCGGCCCTGCTCCTCGTCGAGCTCTTCGAGGGCCGCGACCGGCTGCATCGCTATGACCTCGCGACCGGCCGGGTGACGCTCCTGCCCACGCGACCAGGCTCGATGACCGGCGCCCGCGTCCGCCCCGACGGCGCGGTCTGGTACCGGCTCCAGGCTGGCGAGCACCCAGGCATCCTCCTCGAGGTCGGCCGCGTCGAGCCCGTCTTGACCGCGGGCGACGCGCCACCGGGCCGTGCGTTCATCCCATGGTCGTTTCCGAACCCGAACGGGCAGACGGTGACCGGCTGGCGCATCGAGCCGGAAGGCGAGGCGCCGTTCCCGACGCTCGTCCACGTCCACGGCGGCCCGACCTCGATCGACCTCGACCGCTGGGCGCCCGACCTCCAGGCCTACGTGGACGCGGGTTTCCAGGTCGTCCTCGTCAACTACCGGGGGTCCGTGGGCTTCGGGGCGGCCTGGCGGGACACGCTCATCGGGAACATCGGCTGGCCCGAGGTCGAGGACGTCCTCGCCGGAGTTGACGACCTGCTCGCGAAGGGCCTCGCCGACCCAGACCGGCTCGCGATCGCCGGCTGGTCGTGGGGCGGCTACATCACGTTGCTCATGCACGGGATGCACCCCGACCGGTTCCGCGTCGGCGTCGCGGGCGTGCCCGTCGGCGACTACGCCCTCGGCTACAAGGATCTGTCGCCCGAGCTCCAGGCCTACGACCGCGCCCTGCTCGGCGGGACGCCCGACCAGGTCCCGCAGCTCATGGCGGAGCGCTCACCGATCTCGTATGTCGACCGGGTGCAGGCGCCCATCCTGTTCCTCGCCGGAGAAAACGACGTCCGCTGCCCGCTGCCCCAGGTCATGGCCTATGTCGACCGGCTGCAGGCCCGCGATCACCCGCACGAGCTGTACCTCTTCCCTACCGGCCATGCGCCGTACCAGATCGACGAGCGGATCCAGCAGATCGGCATCGTCCTCGCCTTCCTCGCCAGGCACGTGCCGGGGATCCGCGTACCCGCTCAGGGCTGACTTCGGCGACTTGGGCGACAATGGACACCTTCACCAGATATCCCGAAGGAGTCACCATGCGCGCCATCGGAACGGCTTTCCGCAACCTCATTGCGATCACTCTGCTCGGCGGCATCGCGTCCGCCATCGCCGCCGCCTACGCCAAGGGCCGGATGCTCTCGACGGGAGCGCCGGCCGATGACGAGGTCGATCTCGTCGCGATCTACACCGGCCTCGACTTCCAGAGCACGGCCCCGGCGCTCCGCACTGCCACCGTGACGGCCTGGTACGGCGGCACGACGCTGGACCTGCGCGGTGCCACCCTCGACCCGGCCGGCGCGACACTCAACGTGCGCGCGATCTTCGGCGGCGCCCGGCTCGTGATCCCCGAGGCGTGGCCGATCGAGTTGCGGACGCTGGCGTTCGCGGGCGGCGTCGGCGATGTGCGCGACAGCGCCAACGTCGATCACTCGCTCCCGACGCTCACGATCACCGGGTTTGCGGTCTTCGGCGGGGTCGGCATCCTGTCGGACGCGCCGGATCTCGATCGCGAGGACGAGATCGAGGAGCCGCTCTTCGAACCGGCGGCGACACCCGCCTGAACCGGGCAATTGCCGGCCGCCCTGGCCGGCGCTCGCTCAGGGCGTCAGCGTGGAGCGCAGCGCGATCCCGTTGACGACGTAGAGGCCGGTCGGGCCCGAGACGGCGACGTCGAACGTGGAGCCGCCGCGATAGGCGACGCGCTCCGCCGAGAGCACCGTCGAGCCTCCGACGGCGTCACCCGCTCGAACGGACCCGATCCGGCGGCCGTCGGCGAGCGGGTGGCCCGGTGACGCGGTCACGCTTCGGCCGTCCGCCAGGATGAGCCGAACGACGACGTGCGCTCTCGGCGCCGGCGTCGACCCGAAGGCCGTGACGGCGCCTTCGATGCGAAGTCCGGTCGCATCGAGCGTCCAGACGGCGTCGCCGATGCGCAGGTCTTCCACGGCGACGGCGCCGTGCGGTGTCTCGATGAGGGTCCCCCGAGCGAGACAGATCGGACACATCGGCTCGCCGGCCGGCGCCTGGTTCTCGACCGCGATCGTTCCGTCGGCTGCGATCGTCCCGGCGCTGCGCGTGCCCTGCGCCGCGCCGCCGGCCGGCTGGGCGAGATAGTCGAAGCGATAGCGCTCGCCGCCGATCGATTCGAGCGCGATCGCGTTCAGCACCTTCCAGGCCCGGTAGATCGCGAGCTTCTCGGCGTCGGTGAAGTCGGCACCGGCGTGAAGGTCCACCTGCTCGAGGACGGCCGCGAAGCCTTCGGCGTCCGCCTTCACCTCGTCCCAGCGCTGGATCGCGAGCACCTGCTCGTCCTCGTGCGCGATCGGATAGAAGTCGGGATCGCAGTACCAGAGGCCGCCGAATCGCTCGATCAGCGCGACCTTCAGCTGCGGAACGCTGAGCTCGCTGCCCGGACTCGGTGACGGAACGGGCGACGGCGTCGGGCTCGGCGCAGGCTCGCCGCGACCGGAGCAGGCGGTGACGATCCCGAACAGGAGAAGGGCGACGAGGCCCTTCGAGCGGTTCATTGCCTGGTGACGTCGTGCCGTGCCGGCGGGTTCCACTCGCGGACCCGCGTCCCTGCGATCCGTGAAGGTCGCGGACCTGGTCAGCGGCTGTGCGCCCTGTCGATCTGCTTCAAGCACCAAGTGGCGACGACACGCTATGGACTGAGCCAGCCCGTATCAGGCGCGTAGTCCCGCGCAATCACATGACCGGCGACCGTGGCCGAGGCCCACGCGTAGAACCGCGCCGTACCGGCACTGAATCGGATCGTGTTCGGCGTGCCGCCAAGGAACGTGAAGACAACGGTCGGCCGGTCAAATGGCTCCTGCCCTCCTTCGACAGGGAGGGCGAACTCGACCGGATATCCGTAGGGACCGCCGATATTCTCGATCGTCTCGCCCGTCGTCAGATTGGTGACCCACACGCGGAGGTCATTGGAGTCAGGGACGTCCTCGAGGCCGATGACGCGGTCTGCAACGTCATCGCCTGTCGTTTCCACCACGAGGCCGTACGCGAGCTGCGTTACGTTGCGGTTTAGGTCTGTGCGTGGTGGTATCCAGCCCGCGAGCTCGAGGTACCAGTAGGCCTGCCCTTCAGGCCGCAAATGGACGAGCGAAATGTCGACGTACCCGATCACTGCGTCCTCCGCGTCGAGCGCAGAGAAGCCGTCGCCCCGGGCCACCATCTTGTGAACCACCATGGCCTCGCGCTCCTCGCGGAGCGGACCGGTCCATGTGATTGGGGCCGTCGAGACTGGGTCCGTCGAGACTGGGTCCGTCGAGACTGGGTCGGTCGCGACTGGGTCGGTCGCGACTGGCGCACTCGGAACGACGGATGACGGGCGTGGCCACCACGAGCCCACGGACATGGCACCTGCGACGAGCGCCAGGATGACCGCCCCTGCTGCCAGTATCACGGCGAATGATCGGCCACGGGTCGGAACCGGGACTGGCGTGGTTGTGCGTCTGACCGTGACGCGCTGGGTCGCCGGTGCCGCTTCGGCGCGCAACTGAATCTCGTCCCAGAGGTCCGGCGCCTCAAGGCGATCGAGGCCCGCGAAACGGCGCTGAAGGTCACTCATCGCGATCACCCAGGAGCTCCCGAAGGCGCCGCCTGCCACGGCTCAGATTCGCCCGAACGGCGAGGCTGTTCGTGCCCAGTCGGTCAGCGATCTGGCGGGCGGGAAGGTCGGCGTAGTAGAAGAGGATGACGGCCGCGCGCTGGCCTTCCGGCAGCTGGCGAACGGCCCGCAAGAGGTCGGCGTCCGCGTACTGGTCGAGATCGTCGGACGAGGTCGGCGACGCGCTCAGATCCCGGCGCCGATCCTTGAGCTCTCCGCGAGAGATCCGGAATGCCGTTCGCCACACCCAGGCCCCGGGATCACGGACGGCACTCCCACGACGGAGGACCTGAGCGTAAGCCTCCGCGACTGCGTCACTGGCGATCTCCGCGTCGCCCGCGAAGGCATAGACGGCGCGCCAGAGTCGGTCGGCGTCGGCCCGATACAGGGCTTCGATGTCGCTGTCCGCCTCGACCATCGTCACGGCCGCGCTTTCCATCACCTGCATAGGGCGCAGATCTGACCAAAAGGTGACATGGCAGCCGGACGTTCGTGAGCGTCCGGCCCAGCGAGGAGCCGCGAGTCAGTCGAGCGTGAAGTGGTCGCCGCCCTGGTAGCGGCCCGTGCGCTCCTTCTCGATCTGCATGAGCACATCGTTGAGCAGCGATGACGCCCCGAACCTGAACATGTCGGGCGTCATCCAGCGCGGGCCGAGGGTCTCGTAGAGGACGACCAGGTACTGGATGGCTTCTTTCGCCGTTCGGATGCCACCCGCCGGCTTCATCCCGACGGCTCGCCCGGTCGCCTTCTCGAAGTCGCGGATCGCCTCGAGCATCACGAGGGTCACCGGCAGCGTCGCCGCCGGGGTCACCTTCCCGGTTGAGGTCTTGATGAAGTCGGCGCCGGCCGCCATCGCGAGGATGCTCGCCCGGCGGACGTTGTCGTACGTCTCGAGCTCGCCCGTCTCGAGAATGACCTTCAGATGGGCGTCGCCGCAGGCCGCCTTGACGTCGACGATCTCGTCGAAGACGGTCCCGAAGTCGCCGGACAGGAACGCCCCGCGGTCGATGACCATGTCGATCTCGTCCGCGCCGGCCGCGGCGGCAGCACCGACCTCGGCGACCTTGATGTCGCGAAACGTCTGGCCCGAGGGGAATGCCGTCGCGACCGAGGCGACCTTGACCGTGGAGCCGCGGAGGGCGTCCTTTGCCTCGGCGATGAGGCTCGGGTAGAGGCAGATCGCCGCGACGGACGGGATCGTCGGGTCGCCCGGCTGGGGCCGTATGGCCTTCGCGCACATCGCCCGGATCTTGCCGGGCGTGTCCTTTCCCTCGAGCGTCGTGAGATCCATCATCCGGATCGCGAGGTCGAGCGCCCAGAGCTTCGAGGCCTTCTTGATCGAGCGCCGCTTCAGGCTTTCGACGCGCATCTCGACGCCGACCTGGTCGACCGCGGTGACCCGCCCGAGGACGCTGCCGAGCGGCCCCGGCCGGCCACCAGCCCAGGCCCGGACGAGCTCGCCGGCTCGTTCGCGGGACAGGGTGTCGGGATGCCGCGTGGCCGTCATGGGACGGCGAGGATACACCTCGATCCGCGCCCGACCCGCGCGGCTATAGCCCCGCGCGGTTCCTCGGGATCCGTGGCAGGCGGCGCTTGCCGTCGACAAGGAAGTGGCGGAACCAGTCGCGTACCTGGACGAGGTTCTCGACGCGCCGGAACGGCGAGCCTGAGCGGGTCAGCTCGTGGCTCTCGTCGGGGACGCGCATGAGCCGCACCGGCCGGCGGTGCTTGCGCAGGACGGCGAACAGCGCCTCGGCCTGGCCGACCGTCGTCCGGAGGTCCTTCTCGCTGTGCTGGATGAGCAGCGGGGTCCGGATGTTCGGCGCGTACGTCAGCGGCGAGATCGAGACGAAATAGGCTGGGTCCTGCCACGTGTATCGCCCGAACTCGGCCGTCGGCCACTCGGTCCCCGCCAGGTCGCCCGTCATGAACAGGACGGCCATGTCGGTGACGCTGCGGCAGGTCATCGCGGCCGCGAAGCGGTGATCATGGGCGACGATCCAGTTCGTGAGGTAGCCGCCGTACGAGCCGCCGGTGACGCCGAGGCGCTGCGGGTCCGCCAGCCCGTCCGCCACAAGCGAGTCGACGCCGGCGAGCACGTCGCGCATCGGGCCGGGGCCCCAGTCCTGGAGGTTGCCCTCGTTGAACGCCCGGCCGTAGCCCTCCGAGCCGCGCGGGTTCGAATAGAAGACCGACATGCCGGCGCCCGCCAGGATCTGGAACTCGAGGAATGGCGTCCAGCCGTAGAGCGTGTGCGGGCCGCCGTGGATCTGCAGGACGAGCGGGCGACGACCCTTGCCCGACGGGATCAGCCAGCCCTGGATGTCCCGCCCGTCGACCTCGACATGGCGCTCCACCGGCTCGATGAGAGCCAGCTCGTCGAGCAGCTCGCGGTTGACATCCGAGACGCGCCGCAGGCTCAGCTTCGAGCCCTTCGGCGTCAGGTCGCCCATGTACACGTCGGACGTCTCGGTCGGCGTCGAACGGACGGCCGCGACGCGCATGCCCCCGCTGCGAAGGCTGACGGCGTCGAAGCCGGAGAGGTAGTGGTGGCCGTCGGTCAGGCGCGTCACCGCGCCGTCCGCCAGCTCAACTCGCCAGAGCTCGTACGCGCCGGCGTGCGGTGCCGTGAACAAGAGGGCCCGGCCATCGGGCGTCGGCGCAAGGTGCGGCCCATCGCCCTTCGCGAGGTCGCTGTTGGCGGTCGCTGCCGGCATGAGGTCGTGGCGGCTCGTCAGGTCGCGCCCGCCGCGCTCGCCAGCCTCGGAGCCGTCAGCCTTGAAGACCCAGATCGCGTTCTGGTAGTAGACGCCGGGCATCGTCCCGCCGAACGCCGCGATCGACTTGCCGTCGGGCAGCCAGGCCGGCCGGAAGAACAGGCGCTCACGGCCACCCGCGACCACGGTCCTGCGGCCGCTCGCAACGTCAACGACCACGATCTGCGATCGGAACCGCAGGTCGTAGTCGCGGTTCGACTGCGCGCTGATCGCGATCCGCCGGCCATCGGGCGACCACGCGAACTCCCCCACCCCGGTGCGGATGCTCGTCAGCTGTCGCGCCTCGCCCGAGGCGACGTCGACGATCCAGACCTGGCATTCAAGACCTTGCATGAAACCGGCGCCGTTCGCGAGGTAGCCGAGCCGGTCCGTGTAGCGATAGTCCGACAGCGGCTCGCCCGGCTTCGCCTCGCGCTTGCCACGGGCCTTCGCGTCGGCTTCGCGGGTGGCGCCGCGGGACGGCGTCAGGATGGCAAGGCGCGTGCCGTCGGGCGACCAACCAAGCTCGGTGACCCCGCGCGGAAGATTGGTCAAGCGGCGCGCTTCGCCCGGTCCGTCGAGAGGCAGGATGTGGACCTGGGAGACGTCCTCGCGGTCCTTGGGGGCGCCGGGCTCCTCCTCGATCATCGGCCGGCGATCGGACAGGAACGCGAGACTCCGACCATCCGGCGAGAAGCGTGGCTGGGAGTCGTTCTTCGCACCGAGGGTGACCTGGCGCGGGGCCGAGGAGCCGTCCGCAGCCGCGAGCCAGATGGAGCTCCGGTACTCGGTTCGCCCCGGAGCTGACGCCTGAACGTTGAACGCCACCCTCGAGCCATCGGGCGAGAGGTGTGCGTCGGTGACGATGCGGAACCGATACAGGTCGTCCGGCAGCGGCGCGCGGCGTTTTGCGGGCAAGGTCCAGGGTTCCTCGGTTGGAGGCCGGATCGCGGACGGACGTCCGGGCGATCCCGGGTCAGGGTCGGAAGTCTACCGGCTACCATCGCCCGGCGATGACCGACCAGCTGACGTTGGAGCTGGAGGCGGGGATGCCGAACCCGCCGACGACCCTGCGGCCGATGCTTGCCCGGCCATTGCCGGCACCCTTCGACTCATCGGCTCATCTCTTCGAGCCGGCCTGGGGCGGTCGCCGGGCGCTCGCGATCGTGGGTCCGGCGGATGTGGCCGGGGCCGGTGACGTCCGCTTCATCGGCATCGACGGCGAGCCGATCGAGCCGGCGCCGATCGAGCTCGCGGGCCTGGCCGCCCGAGTGGCAGCGCGATCCGCCGTCCTCGACGGGGAGCTGGTGGTCGTCGACGCAAACGGGCGGGCAGACGTCTCCGGGCTGAAGGCCCGGCTCGCGGGGTTGCCGGGCCGACCGATGGCCTACCTCGCCTTTGATCTCCTGCACCTCGACGGCCGCTCGCTGCTGTCGCTTTCGCTCGAGCGGCGGCGCGAGGCGCTCCGCCGCGTCCTCCGGCCCGGCGACGAGGTCGTCGCGGTTCCGGCGATCCCGACCGAGGGCATCGCGCTCCACGCGGCCGTGGTCGCGCAGGGCCTCGCGGGGACGATGGCGCGCGCACGTGGCGGGCCGTACCTGCCGGGGATCCGCAGCCGGCTCTGGCGATTCGTGCCCGCGTCAGGCGTCGTCGTTGGCGACGAGGTCGTCGGCGCGATGGCGGCGCCCGGTGAGGCTGCGGAGGGCCCGGCCAGCGCTCCGGTGCTGGCCCTCATCCGGCGGCTGCCCCTCGGCCTGGACGACGCCCTCTAGCGGAGGCGCTCCAGGCACCTAGACCGGCCGGACAATCGCCCCGACGATGGCTCGCAGGCCCGGCCGCTGGCCGTACAGCAGCACGCCCGCGGCATAGACCCGGACCGCGATGACGACAACGATCGAGATCGCAACGATCAGGAGGCCGTAGGCGAGCACCAGCTCCCATGGCTCGACTCGCGCCACCGTCAGCCGCGTGAGCATGACGAATGGGCTCCAGAACGGCACGTATGACGAGAGCCGGATGATCGTGGAGGTGCCACCCGACAGGGCGAGCACGGCCTCGAGATAGCCGACGATCGCGATCAGGCTCAGCGGCAGCGCCAGGATTTGGAGGTCCTCCTGGCGCGAGACGAGCGATCCGGCCGCCGCGTAGATAAGTGAATACAGGACGAACCCGAGGACGAAGAACAGGCCGTACGCGCCGAGGAGCGCCGGCGTCAGGGCGGACAACGATGGCGCGATCGAACCGCTCGGTCCGAGGAGGGCAATCGCGACGCGATCCTCGACCGCGAGGGCGACGAACGCGGGCACGAGGATGCCGACGTACTGGGTGAGCCCCGCCAGGCCGATGCCAACGACCTTGCCAATGACGAGCTGCCGCGGCGACGCCGCCGAGATCAGGAGCTCCATGACCCGGCTTGCCTTCTCCGCGACCACGCCCGCCGCGACCCACATCCCGTAGATCACGAGCGTGATGAAAATCAGCACGACGAAGACGATGCCGATGATCCGGCGGCTCGCGAACTCGGCGTTGCCGATCGGGGCGCCGCCGGCCGTCGGCCCCGCCGCCGCGATGACATCGACCGTCGGGATCTGGAACTCCGGGCCGCCCGAGGTGTCGTTCGCGGCAGTCCAGTCGAGGATCGCGACACCGAGCGCACCGATGCCGACGAGCTGCGTCCGGTCGGCCGCGATGCCCTCGCCCGTCAGGAACGTGAAGTCGATGCGACCCTCCGAATCGCGGACTGCGAGGATCGCACCGTCGTAGGTGCCCTCCTGGATCGCGGCGTAGAGGTCGATCTCGGGCGGCGCTTTGACGAAGTCGTACGTGTCGGTTCGACCGCCGCCGGCCGTGGCATTGAGGACGCCGGACATGACATTGATCGAACGCTGGACGAGCGCCGGCTCCGGGGACTGGACGGCGATCGTCGTCGACGTGCCCCGGTCGACGAGGCGGACGAACACGGGGGCGAACGCAACGAGCACGGCGAGCGTCGCCAGGAGGAGCGTTGACGCGTAGAAGAGGCGGCTCCGGATCCGCTCGAGGTACTCGCGTTTCGCGACGATCCAGGCGTTGGGCAGGAGTGGGTCGGAGCGCCGCGCATCGCCGCTTCGAAGCGGAGTCGTCACGCCGCGTCCTCGTCGACAGTGGCCTCGGCGAGCGTCGTTTCCTCACCCGCCGGCCGGCCGACGTGATCGATGAATACCTGCTCCAGCGAAGCGTCGGCAACCTCGAAGTGAAGCACCCGGGCACCGGCCGCCAGCGCGGCCGCCAGGACCGCATCGGGCTCGACGCCGGCGTCGATCTCGATCTCGGCCCGTTCGATGCCCGGCCGCAGGATCCGCGCGCCGTGGACACCCGCCAGCCACGGCAGGCGGTGGTCGCCCTCGACCGACAGGATGACCATGCGCCGCCCGGTCGAGCGCTTGACGTCGCGCAGGCGACCACCAACGACGACCCGCCCACGATCGACGATCGCGACGGATTCGCACATCGCCTCGACCGTCTCCATCTGGTGCGTCGAGAGGATGATCGTCTTGCCCTGGTCGCGGAGCTCGAGGAGGGCCTCGCGGAGCATCGCGACGTTCACCGGGTCGAGGCCGGTGAATGGCTCGTCGAGGAGCAGCACGTCCGGGTTATGGAGCACGGCGGCGAGGAACTGGACCTTCTGCTGGTTGCCCTTGGATAGCTCCTCGGCCCGGCGGTCGGCGAACTCCGGGACCCGGAACCGGGCCAGCCACGAGCGGGCCTCGCGGATCGCGCGATCCTCTGGCACGC
>DASRJS010000121.1:0-4156 GCA_035649355.1 Candidatus Polarisedimenticolia bacterium | reverse complement strand
CTACGCGACCGCGGTCGCGATCAGCGCGGCGTCCTATGGCCCGGGTGTCCCGGTCGCCTACATCACGAGTGGCCTCGGCTTCGCCGATGCCCTCGCCGGCGCCCCGGTCGCGGGTCGCGACGGGGGTCCGCTGCTGCTCGTCCCGAACACCAGCATCCCGGCCTCGGTCGCCGCCGAGCTGACTCGCCTGGCACCGGCCCGGATCGTCGTCCTCGGTGGCACCGCCTCGGTCTCGGCCGCGGTGTTCCTGGCCCTCGATCCGCAGCCCTTCTGATCGGCACCGAAGGCCGCCCGCCAGGCCCCGCGTAGACTTCAGCATCGTGACCGAGACGCCGCCTGCCGGGCCCGGTGCCTGGGTCGTCCTGCCGACATACAACGAGGCCGACAACCTGCCCGGAATCGCCGCCGCGATCCTGGAAGTGCTCCCGGCGGCCACGCTGCTCGTCGTCGACGACTCCTCGCCCGACGGCACCGGCGAGCTCGCCGAGGAGCTTGCCCGGACCGACCCGCGCGTGCGCGTCCATCATCGGCCTGCGAAAGCCGGGCTCGGCCGCGCCTACCTCGACGGCTTCCGGGTGGCGCTGGCCGGTGGCGCCACGGCGCTCGTCCAGATGGACGCCGACTGGTCGCACGACCCGAGCGCGCTGCCACGGCTCGTCGCGCCGATCATCTCCGGAGACGCCGACCTCGTCATCGGCAGCCGCTATGTTGCCGGCGGCCGAGTGGAGGACTGGGGCGTCGGGCGACGCCTGATCTCGCGCGGAGGCAGCCTCTTCGCGCGGGTCGTGCTCGGCCTCTCGCCGCACGACCTGACCGGCGGCTTCAAGGCCTGGCGCGTCGCAACGCTCGAGGCGATCCCGTTCGCCGGCGTCCACGCCGGCGGCTACGTCTTCCAGATCGAGATGACGTACCGGGCGGCCCGCGGCGGGGCCCGAATCACCGAGGTTCCGATCACGTTCCGTGATCGTCGCGTCGGCCAGTCGAAGATGTCGCGCCGGATCATCGTCGAGGCGCTGCTCGTCGTCCTGCGGCTGCGCTGGGCGGAGCTCCGCGGCCGCCGCCCGAACCGCCCGCTTGGGGCACCCGAGACCGAGCCGTAGACCTGCTCGGCCCGCTACCGAGGCGGTCGGCCGGGCCGCGGATGATAGGCTGGACCGCCGTGAGCGCAGCCGAGCCCCGTATCCATCCCAGCGCCGACGTCGAGGCCGACGTCGAGATCGGGAACGCCACGTCCGTCTGGCATCGCGCGCAGCTGCGCAGCGGCGCCCGGATCGGCTCGGAGTGCGTCATCGGCCGCGACGTGTTCATCGATGAAGGTGTTCTCATCGGTGACCGCGTGAAGATCCAGAACGGTGCCCTCGTATACCACGGAGTCAGCGTCGAGGACGGCGTCTTCATCGGCCCGGGCGCGATCCTGACGAACGATCGATTCCCGCGCGCGATCACCTCGACCGGCGAGCTCGCGCGGGCCGCCGACTGGACGGTCTCGCCAATCACGCTTCGGCGCGGCTCCTCGATCGGGGCCGGCGCGGTCGTCGTCGCCGGGGTTGACGTCGGGCCGTTCGCGACCGTTGGCGCGGGGGCCATCGTCACGCACGACGTGCCGGGCCATGCCCTCGTCGTCGGTAACCCGGCGCGACGGCTCGGCTGGATGTGCGCCTGCGGCATGCGGCTGCTCGGCCAGGACGGCCGCCCGGCGCCCGCGGATCCAGGGGCCTATGCCCGCGATTCGGAGTTCCACTGCCCCGAGTGCGGCCGCCGCTACGCGTACGTGCCGGACGCGGAGACGCTCGAGGAGCGCAGCGGGCCGCGGGCCAAGGGGGCGTCATGATCCCGATCGCTCGCCCGGACCTTGGCGATGCCGAGATCGCGGCCGTGACCGAGGTCCTTCGCTCGGGCATGGTCGCGCAGGGCGCGCGCGTGCGCGAGCTCGAGACGCGCTGGGCCGAGGAGTGCGGCGTCCGGCATACGATCGCGATGAGCAATGGCACGACCGCGCTCATGTCGATCTTCACGGGCCTCGGCCTCGGGCCCGGTGACGAGGTCGTCACCGTCGCGCACACATTCGCGGCGAGCGCGAACGCGGTGCTCTTCACGGGCGCGACGCCGGTCTTCGTCGACATCGACCCGGCGACGTACACGATGGACCCGGCCGCGGCCGAGGCGGCCATCACGCCGCGGACACGCGCGATCATGCCCGTCCACCTGTTCGGCCTCGTCGCCGACATGGACGCGATCGCGGCCATTGCGAAGCGCCACGATCTCGCGCTCGTCGAGGACGCCTGCCAGGCCCATGGCGCGACCTACCGCGACCGCGTCGCGGGGAGCTTCGGAACCTCGGCCTTCTCGCTCTACGCGACGAAGAACATGACGACGGGCGAGGGCGGCCTGATCACGACCGACGACGACCGCCTCGCCGACTGGCTGCGGCTGTACCGGAACCAGGGCATGCGGACGCGATACGCCTTCGAGATGCTCGGCTTCAACTTCCGGATGTCGGACGTTTCCGCGGCGATCGGCCTGGTCCAGCTCGACAAGCTCGAACGGGCCACGGCCCGGCGCCAGGCGATCGCGGCGACCTACGACGCGGCGTTCGCCGACCTGCCCGTCCGAACGCCGGTCGTGCCGCGCGGGCAGACGCACGTCTACCACCAGTACACCCTCCACGTCGGGCCCGAGCGCGACGCGATCCTCGCCGACCTCCGAGAGGCGGGCGTCGGGGCCGACGTGTATTACCCGCTGCCGGTCCACCGCCAGGCCTACATCCTCGAGCGCGGCCTCGGCGCCGAGCTGCCACACACCGATCGAGCCGCAGCCGAGACGCTCGCGCTGCCGGTCTACCCGACGCTGCTCGAGACCGAGATCGACGCGGTCATCGCTGCGGTTCGGGCGGCCGTGGCCAGGCACGCCGCCTCCGCGGCGACCGCGCCCGCAGGCTGACAGGGCGACCCCGAGCGTTGCCGAGCGGCTGGCAGCCCGCGGCTGACCGCGAGCTCCGTTTCGGGCTCGTGGGCCTTGGAGCGATGGGCCGCAACCATCTCCGGGTCGCGTCCCGGCTCGCCGGCGTGCGCCTGGTCGCGATCGCCGATCCGCAGGCGGCGCTCGTCGCGGCCAGCGCCGACGCGACAGGCGCGCGGGGCTACGCCGATCCGCTCGCGATGATCGCCGAGGCGGACCTCGATGCGGTCATCATCGCGGCGCCGACGATGGCCCACGCCAGCCTGGCCCTCGCCGCACTCGCGCGGGGCGTCGCCGTCCTCGTCGAGAAGCCGCTCGCCGGCACGGTCGAGGAGGGCGAGTCGATCGTTCGCGCCGCACGAGCGGCCGGAGCCCCGGTGCAGGTGGGCCACGTCGAGCGATTCAATCCCGCGGTTCGGGAGCTGGGGCGGTTGCTGCGCGAGGGCTGGCTCTCGACCGTCTACGCGATCACGTCGCGCAGATCGGGACCGTTTCCCGAGCGCATTCGCGACGTCGGCGTCACGATCGACCTCGCGACACACGACGTCGACATCCTGTCGTGGATCGCGGGCGAGCGGCCCGTTCGGGTCTACGCCGAGACCGCCCAGCGCATCCACGCCGAGCACGAGGATCTCCTCTTCGGCCTGCTCCACTTCCCATCCGGGACGGTCGCCCAGCTCGACGTTGACTGGCTCACGCCGGCGAAGCGCCGCCAGCTCGTCGTCGTGGGCGTCGAGGGCATGTTCGAGCTCGACTACCTCAGCCAGCGGCTGACCTTCACGCGGGCGACTGACACGACGAACCCGCGCCTGATCGGCGGCTACGCGCCGACGTTCGAAGGCGACGTCGTCGAGATCGAGATCGGCCACGGCGAACCGCTCGCGCTCGAGCTCGAGGCGTTCGTGAACGTGCTCCGGACAGGCGCCCATCCAGAGATCGACGCGGAGGACGGGCTCTGGGCGGTGCGCACGGCGACGGCGCTCCTCGAGGCGGCGCGCGAGATGCGCGCCGTGGAGCTCGGCCCGGTTCCCGCCGCGCCCTCGTGAACCCGCCCTCGGCGGGCCGCGGCTGGATCGTCATCCGCGAAGGTGCTCATCGGCGTTGGGGCGGCGAGCTTCGACGGCGCCACGTCTTTGCCGCGCTCGCCGCGGCGACGTCGGCGACGATCGTGGAGAAGGCCTGGAGCCCGAAGCTGCTC
>DASRJS010000120.1:0-10477 GCA_035649355.1 Candidatus Polarisedimenticolia bacterium | reverse complement strand
AGCACGAACGTCGGGTCCGGGCCCGGCGCGACGTAGACCGTGACCGCCTTCTCGAGGACCTGTTCGAGCGACGCGGCGGCGAAGATGCTCAGCACTCGCGGGTGTGGCGTTGACGTCGCCGACGCGCTGCACGACGACAGGACAGCGGCGATCAACAGGATCCGGGCGGCCCGGATCACGACCGTGCCTCCCGGCCCGCAGGCACCTCAACGATGACATTCGTCGCTTTGACGACGGCGACCGCCGAGTCTCCGACGCGCAGCTGCAAGTCGTCGATCGCCTCGGCCGTCATGAGGCTCACGAGGCGATGCGGTCCCGCCTGGATCTCGACCACCGCGGCTACGCGATCCTTGACGATCCGCGTGACGATGCCGGCGAAGCGATTGCGCGCGGATCCAGCGACGATCGGTGCCTCGGTCGCGGTCTTGCGCCGCTCCTCCAGCAGTCGCGTCAGCTCCGCGACTGGAACACGGCGCTGGCCTCCGCCCGAGCGGACCGTGGCGAGGCGACCGTCTGCCGCCCAGCGTCGCAGCGTATCGACCGAGACGCCGAGCGCGGCCGCTGCGTCACCGATCCGGAGGTCTGGCTCCTGCCCCATACATCGACATCATCGGCCAATCAGGCCGCGATGTCTAGAGATCACGCGTTCGCTGCGTGGATCCGTCCGTAATGGGACATGACCTCGACCAAGCGGTCCTTGGGCAGCTCGTGGGCGATGACGCCGTCGCGGCCGACCATCGTCTCAGCGGCGACGAGGGCGTTCGCGATTGACTCCTCGGTTGCCTCGATCGTCGCTTCGAATAGCGGGTCGAGGGCGTCGTCGATCATCGAGCGAACCGTTTCGAATGTCTGGCCGTCCGGCTCGACCTCGGCCGGGTGGAGCCCACGGTTGCCGGTCGCGAAACACAGGAACAGGTCGCCCGAGCTCGTCGCGCCGACGCCGCCGGACCGGGCGAGCCCGAGGCCGGCCCGTTGCGCGACGCGCTGGCACTGGTGTGGCAGCAGCGGGGCGTCCGTCGCGACGATGATGATGATCGAGCCGTCGCCGGGCTGCGGCTCGCCCGGGATGCGCTTCGGGACGTCGTACGGCGACGGCACTTCGGTCGTCGGGATCTCGCGCCCAACGGGGACGCCGTCGATCGTCAGCAGGCCGCGCCGGCCGTAGTTCGCCTGGACGAGGACGCCGACGGTCCAGCCTCCGGCTTCGGCCGGCAGGACGCGCGACGACGTTCCGATCCCGCCCTTGAACTCGTGGCAGATCATGCCCGTCCCGCCGCCGACACCACCCTCAGCGACGGAGCCGGCGCTCGCCGCGTCAAGTGCAGCGTCCACGTGCTGCGGCCGGACGTGGTGGCCATTGATGTCGTTGAGGCGCCCGTCGTAGGTCTCGCCGACGACGGTCAGGCTCCAGGACGGGCTGCCCGGCGATCGGTAGCGGACGGCGTGATCGACGAGCCGGTCGCGGACGACCCCGACCGAATGGGTGTTCGTGATCGCGATCGCGCCGTACAGCAGGCCGCTTTCCTGGATCCACGGCAAGCCGGTGAGCTCACCATTGCCGTTGAGGACGTGGCCGCCGGCGAACAGCGGCTCGGACCACGGATTGCCGTCATGCGGGACGACGACCGTGACGCCCGTCCGCACGGGGCCGGCCCCGGGCACGAGCGGCCCGTGGCCGATGATCAGGGTCTCGTGGCCGACCCGAACGCCCCCGACGTCGGTGATCGCGTTCCAGCGGCCGGTCGGCAGCGTGCCGATTTGAATCCCAAGGTCACGTGCGCGTCCCACGTGCGGAACGCTAGCGCACGCCGCGAGCGCGAGAGGGTCTAACCGGCAGCCAGCAGCGCTGCGGCGGCGGCCAGGCCGAGATACACGACGAGGCCGCCGACGACGAGCATCAGCCACGTCGAGCGCGGGATCGCCGTCCGGCCCAGGGCGAAGTACAGCACCGGTCCCAGGAACGGCACGACGAGCACGACGGCGATCCACGTGAGGCGACGTCGGCTCGTGAGGTCCTCGCGACGGGTCAGGTCCCAGAGCGCGATCGAGATCCAGACCGCGAGGAGGACGAGCGGAAACACGTAGCCGTACAGGCCGAGAACGAGGCCCCACGGCGTGTTGTCGAGCGGGATCGCCATGATCGTCACCTCCCTTGGCTGCGGGTCGAGCAAGATCGCTTCGTTGTCGCGATTGAGCTGTACATACGCGCCCGGAACAGCGGTCTCGGGGACGGCCGGAGTCGCACCGGCCGTCAACGCGTCGGGCATCTGGGTCTGACCCTTTGGCGCGGGCCACGTCTTCCAGTCGCCATGTGGATAGCTGTCATCGAAGGTCTCGATGTAGCGCGTCAGCAGCGAGCCGATTGTCACGTCGAGGCCGCCGCCGCCGAGCCGGCCGAACGGCACACCGCAGCCCATCACGGACTCCAGCCCCGGCGGCATCGATGTGTCGTGCTGATTCCCGATGAAGCAATCGCGGCCGCCGCCCGGCCCGCCGAACGCCAGGTCCGCGACGCCGGAATGGCTGACGCTGTTGTCGCGAACGGTGTTGCCCCCCGACGTCCAGAACTGCTCGTCGATGATCGGCATGACGGCGATGCCGTACGTCGCGTGATCGACGACGACGTTCTCGCGGACCTCGTTGTCGCGGCCGCCGGCGATGACGATCCCGATCCCCCAGACCGCGTACGGGTAGTGCTTTGCCGGGACGTCGAGCCGGTTGTTGCCGTAGACGCGGTTCCACTTAATGAGCGCGCCCGCCTGCGGCGCCAGGCCCTCGGAATCGAGCGTGTTGGGCACGAGGCCGGCCATGTTGTCGTGCCAGCGGCTGTTGACGATCGCGAGATCGCCGCCCGCGTTCGTGCCGGAATAGCCGAGCCCGTTCTCGGCCGATTCGACGTCGTCGATGACCGCATAGCACGGCTTGCACTGGCCGATGTAGAAGCCGCTGTCGGGATGCCCGGACGCATACGAGTGCTCGAACCGGCCGTACCGCGAGCCGAACGCATAGACGCCGTAATCGCCGTTCGCGTACGCGGTCAGGTACGAGCCGCGGTAACCGAAGACGTCGCGCCAGTAGAAACCGTTGAGCGCGTAGTGGCGCGCGGTCAGGTTCTCGATCGCTACGCCGTCCGCCTCGATGACCGCGATCCCGTTCGGCCGTTTGAGCTCGCCATCGAGGATCGTCGTGTTGCGGTCCTCGCCGCGGATCGTCAGGAACGGGGTTCGGACGAGCACCGACTCGTGGTACTCGCCGGGTGCAACGAGGACGAGGTCGCCAGGCGCGCTCGCGTTGACGGCCGCCTGGATGGTCGGCTCGTCGGCGGGGACCCGAATCGTCGCGCCGGTGCCGGTTGGCGCGGTCTCGCGGCCGGGTCCGACGCCGAACGCCGCACCCGGCTTCGATGGCAGGGGCACGTCGCCAACGACGACAACGCCGGTCATGCCGATGCCGCCGGCCTTGCCGTGCAGGATGCAGGTAAAGGCATACACACCGGGCCGGTCAAAGCGGTGGCTGAACTCGTCGCCATGGACGAGCGTCCCGGAGTCGAAGGAGCCATCGTCGGCCGTGACGGTGTGCGGGTTCTGGCCGCGGCTCTCGAACTCGACCTCCGTGCCGACCGCGACGCGCAGGACCTGCGGGTCGAAGAAGTCGTCGAGGTTCGCGACGACCGTGTAGGCCTCGGCCCCAGGAACGTGCCTCGCCGGCCCCCGCCACCCGTATACGTACGCGAGGACGCCCGCGATGCCGACCGCCGCAAGCCCGAGGAGAAGCCTGGTGCGGCGCGGCACTCAGTCGGTCGGTTCGCGAGGGGCGCCGCGGTCGCGTAGCCAGTCGGCGATGACGTTCAGCGGCCAGAGGCTCAGGATCGCGATGATCGTGACCCCAAACGCGATGATGTACGAGCCGGTACCGGCGGCCATCCCGATCGCGGCCACCGTCCACAGGCCCGCCGCCGTCGTCAGCCCGCGGATCGTCGCGCCATCCTTGAGGATCGCACCCGCCCCGAGGAAGCCGATGCCGGTGACGAGCTGTGCGGCAACTCGCGATGGATCGACAGGGGCGGCACCCGCGATGCCTTCGAAGGCGTAGATCGAGAGCACCGTGAAGGCCGCCGAGCCGAGCGCGACGAGGAGGTTCGTCCGCATGCCGGCGGCGTGGCCGTGGATCTCGCGCTCGACGCCGACGGCGGCGCCGAGGACGGCTGCCGCGAGGAGCCGCGTCACGAGGTCGATCTGCAGGACGACGTCAGCCGCCATCGGCGCGATGGTAGTCGCGCGTTAACGACTCAGGCGGTCCGAATTGCAGCCGCACGGAGGCGCGCCTCGGCGGCGGACCGGGCGGCAGCGTCGCCACCCAGACGATCGAGTGCCAGGAGGACGGCGCCGGCCACCGGCGGCACCGAAAGCCGGACCAGCCGCGCACCCGGCGCGACGTCGCGGATGCCCGAGTCCAGTCGCTCGTAGAACGCCGCGTCGGTCGCCGCGAACACGCCACCCGTCAGGACGACCTCGATATCGCTTCGGGTCAGGCGAAGCCGCCGGATCAACGCCGTCGCCATCACGATGAGCTCATCCGCCAGCCGGTCGACGATCGACCGCGCGACCCTGTCACCCGCGATCGCGGCGTCGAACACGAGCGGAGCGAGCTCTTCGATGCTGGCCTGTAGCCGCGGCTGGTCGTAGAGCGCCTTGACGAGGGCTGGCGGCGAACGCCGGCCGAAGAAGGCTGGGACCTTGGTTTCGAGCGCGGTCCGCGGGCCTCGTCCGTCACGCCCCCGGACGGCCGCTGCGAGCCCCGCATAGGCGACCGAACGTCCGCCGCCCCAGTCGCCGGAGATGTCGCCCACGCCATCGAACCGGACCTGTCGGCCGTCGGGGCCGATGCCCGCGCCGTTGATTCCACGACCGCAGACGAGGGCGATCCCCCATGGCCGGCTGGCGCCGGCGCGGAGCCCGGCGAACGAGTCGTTCAGGACGGTCACGCGCTCGACGATGCCCAGGCGTTCGATGGCCCGGGTCAGGGCGCGAACATCGGACGTGAAGTCGGCGCCGGCGAGGCAGAAGACGCCCTCGCCTGCGAGCACGCCGCTGGCCTGACTAGCGGCTTCGCGGGCGAGGGCTTCGAGCTGCGCCATCCCGCGCTCGAGACCGATCTGCTGATGCGATGACGTCGTGCCCCGCGCCGTGCCGATGATCGATCCATCGGCGCTGACCAGCCACACCTCGGTCTTCGAATTCCCGCCGTCGACCCCGAGGACCAGGGGCATCGTCACGCCGGCGACGAGGCCCCGCTCCCCGCGACCATCCAGTACGGGAGCGTCGGAAGCGTGTCCAGCTGGTCCGCCCGCACGAACGTCGCGCCGGCGTCCCGAAGCCGCGCGATCGCGCCGGCGAGGCCGCCCAGCGTCCGATCCGGCCAGGTGTGCAGGAGCACGACCGCACCGTCGCCATGGGCCAGGACGCCGTCGACGACCGAGGCCTCGACTTCCGCCGCGGTGCGCGGCTCCCAGTCATCCGCAGCGACGTGCCAGCCGACGTTTCGGTAGCCGGCCGCGTCGAGCGCTGCGATGACGCGCGGGTCGTCCGAGCCAGCACCGAACGGGCAGCGGAACCACGGCCGCGGATCGACGCCGACGACGCTCGTGATGACGTCCTCGGCGGCCTTGATGTCCGTCGCCAGTCCGGCCTCGGACAAAAGGTGCATCCGGGCGTGGTAGTAGGAGTGGCTGCCGACGAGATGGCCGCCCGAGGCGATCGCGCGAGCCGTCTCCGGGTAGGCCTCGGCCCAACGGCCCTGGATGAAGAACGTGGCCGGGACGTCGAGACGCTGGAGCACCTCGAGGATCGCCTCGGCGATCCCGGCCGGCGCGGGCCGGTCGGGATGCTCGGCATCGAGGGTCAGCGCGACTCGCAGCTCATTCACTTCTCCACGCCGGTGATCACGATGCCACGAGTGAAGACGCGCTGGAAGACGAGGAAGACAACGACCGGGATCGCGAGGGTCATGAGCACCCCCGCCTGGATGCGGTTCGGGTCACTGAAGTGAATGCCCTCGAAGCGCGCCAGCCCGATCGCCAGGGTCTGCAGCTCCGGCTTCGCCGAGAGGTACAGCAGCGGCCCGAGGAAGTCGTTCCACGAGTAGACGATGTGGAAGATCGCGACCGCAGCGATGACCGGCCAGGCCTGCGGGATGATCACCGAGCGCAGGATCCGGATCGGTCCGGCGCCCTCGATCGCCGCCGCCTCGTCGAGGTCGCGCGGGATCGTGAGGAAGTACTGGCGCAGCAGGAATACGTCGTACGCGTTCGCGAAGAACGTCGGGACGAGAAGGGGCAGCCAGGTGCCCCACCAGCCGAGCTTGACGAAGAGCGTGTACGTCGGGATCAACGTGACCATCGACGGCAGGAAGATCGTGGCGATCAGGATCGTGAATAGGAGGTTCCGGCCCGGAAATCGGAACCGGGCGAAGCCGTACGCGACGAGCGTGCACGACAGCAGGACGCCGACCATGCCGATGAGCGCGATCGCGATGGTGTTGAACAGCAGCCGCGGGTAGTCGATGAGCTCCCAGACGTCGCTGAAATTGTTCCATTGCGGGTCCAGGCGGAAGACATGGTTCAGGGACCGCCACGAGCCGACCCAGTGGATGAGCCCCGCGTCGGGATTCGCGGGATCGATGAAGTCGCTTTCCTTCTGGCCTTTCTTCACGAGTGCCAGCTCGCGATTCGTCCCGTCGATCGGGACCGTGTAGACGTCGTAGGTCCGGCCTTCGAGCTCGTACGTCGTCGGCGTCGCCGGCCATAGCGGTGCGTCGATCTCGGTCAGCTGGTCCGTGTTCTTCAGCGCGATCGTCGCCGAGCGCAGAAGTGGCGACAGGAACGCGGCGACGGCGACAACCGCAATGAACGTGACGGCGAACGACATGCGGAGATTGCGGCGGCCGGCCGGCCGAGGGTCGCCCGGGCGGCCGATGCCGAGGCGCCGGAAGCGACTCGTCAGCGCCATCAGCGCTCACCCGCGTAGTAGACGAAGCGACGTGAGATCCGGAAGACGAAGAACGTGACCAGGACGGTGATCCCGAACAGGAGCCACGCCAGCGTGGAGCCGTAGGACATGTTCTGGAACGTGTAGAAGGTCTTGTAGAGGTAGAGGTTGTAGAAGAGCGTCGCCCCGCCGGGTTCGCCATTGCCGTTCTTCAGGACGAGCGGCACGAGGAAGTACTGGAGCACCTCCACGATCGAGAGGATCAGCGAATAGAAGATGACCGGCGACATCAGCGGGATCGTCACGTTGCGGAGCTGGGCCCACCAGCCCGCGCCGTCGACGCGCGCGGCGTCGTAGAGCTCGCTGGGAATCGACTTGAGGCCCGCGAGGTTGACGATGACTCCGCCGCCGATGCCCCAGATCCCGAGGAGGACGAGGCCCGGGTAGATCCAGCCCGTGTCGTTCAGCCAGTTCGGCGGCTCGGCGACACCAAGCCGCTCCAGCGCGCCGTTGATCCAGCCCGTCTCCGAGTTGAGCATCGACTGCCAGACGAACACGCCGGCGACGAACGGCACGACGTACGGCATGAAGAAGAGCACGCGGAAGATGCCTGTGCCGCGGAGGTGCGGGCTGTTGAGGAGCAGCGCGACCGCGAACGGCACGACGATCATCACGGGCAGCTGCAGCGCCGCGAACTTGAGGGTGACGCCGAGCGAGCGCCACGTGCCCGCATCACTGAGCAGGCGTTGCCAGTTGTCGAGTCCGACGAACGCCAGCGGCACGTCCTGGAGCAGGTTGACGTTCGTGAACGTGAACACGAACGTCACGATCATCGGCACGAAGATGAACACCAGGAAGCCGATGATCCAGGGCGACAGGAACAGGTAGCCCCACAGCGCCTCTCGGCGCGCCAGCGGGCTCAGCCGCAGGGCGCGGAAGCGGCGGCGCGGCAGTGTGGTCGCAGTCATGGACACAACGCTCCCGCCCGTGGGCACGGGCGGGAGCAGTATGGGTCGGGCCCTACTTGGCCGCGTCCCAGATGGCCTGGATGTCCGTCGTCAGGGTGTCGATCTCAGCGCCGAGGTCAAGGGTGCCCTCGACGCGGAGCTTCGTCCCAAAGATGTTCAGCCGGTCAAGCGTCTCGTTGTAGGCCGGCATGAACGCCTCCCAGTTCGGATTGTCGGCGAAGGCGAGGCTGGCCTTCGCGACCTGCCAGTCGACCTCGTACGGGTACGACTCGTCGAGGCCGGCGAAGAAGGCATCCTGCTGCGCCTCGCGAGCAGAGAGGCCGCCGTAGACCTGGAGCAGGTCCTGCGAGCCATCACCGAGGAGGTAGGTGAGGAACTCGAACGCTTCCGCGGGATGCTTCGATTCCTTCATGATCCGGAACGTGTCGGCGTTGAGCGGCGCCGTCGTCGTGCCGTTGTATGACGGAACCGCGGCGATGTCCCAGTTCTCCCCGGCTCCGCCGAGGCAGTACGTCGACCAGAGGTAGTTGATCTCCATGGCCACGCGGGCCGTGCAGAACGGGTAGCCCTCCGGGTTGAATTCGTCGCTGTCGAATTGGGCGCCCTGCATGACGGTGTGGTCTTCCCACATCGCGCCGTAGTACCACTCCCAGGCAGCCTCCCACTCCGAGGGGATCTCAACCGTCTTGCCATCCGCGGCGACAAGCGAGCCGGCGCCGAAGTTCGCGCCCAGACCGCGGACGTCGTCTCGGTACGGCTCGAAACCGAATTGGACCACGTTGGCCGCGTCGAAGGCGGCATCGGTCGCGTTGTTGCCGTTGGCGTCGACCGTCATGAGCTTCGCGATCTCGTCGATCGTTTCGTAGTCCCAGTCGACCATCGAGCCATCCGGCATCTCGTACTGGTCGCCGTAGTTGTGCGGCGGCTCGTTGAGGCCGGCCTCCTCGAACATGTCCTTCTGGTAGAACAGGATCGTCGGGTAGACCGCGAACGGCAGGCCGATCTGGCCCTCACCGCCGACGTTGTAGAAGTCGACTGTGCCCTCGGCGTACTGGCTCAGGTCGTAGTTGGTCGATGCGATCAGGTCGGTCAGGTCGAGCCACTGGCCGTGGAACGCCTCGGAGCCGCCGACGCCGACGGGGCCGACGATGTCCGGCGCGTTGTCGCCCGAGATTTCCTGCGAGAGCTGATCGCGGGCGGCCTGGTAGGCGACGACCTCGCGTGTCACGTGGATGTTCGGGTGGGCGTCGTTGAAGGCCGCGACGGCGGCGTCCTCCGTCGCCATCGTCTCGTCGACACCGCCGCCACCGAGGCAGCAGTACCAACGAATCTCGACGACGCCGGCTTCTGACGGCGCGGCTGACTCGGATGCTGTCGGGGCGCTGCTGGTGCTGCCGCCACAGGCCGCCCCGAGCAGGGTGACCACGGCGATCAGCGCGCCGAGCCTTCTGAAGCTTGATGCCATTGCGGGCTCCTCCTGTTCCTGGTCGTCTTCCGTGTGGTCGGTGATCTCTCCGGTCGGCGTCCTCCCTGTGAAGGTCGAGGTCAGCGGCTGGCGATGCCGGCGGCGGCGGGCAGGCCGGCCTTGCCATCGCCCCAGCTGCCGCGGGCCACGACGCGTTCCACGAAGTACCGCGTCCGGTCGCCGCGGACGTAGGTGCGCGAGAACTCGACGGGCGCGTTCTCGGCGGTGAAGGCGATGCCCTCGACGAGCAGCGCCGGCCGGCCCGAGGCAACCTCGAGGAGGCGCGCCTCTCGGGCGTGCAGCAGGACGGGTTCCAGCGCCTCACGAGCGCGCGTCACGCGTGCCCCGAACCGCGTCGCCAGGATGTCGTAGAGCGAGCCGTGCTCGAGATCTTCGTCAAGCAGACCCGGGAAGCGACGCGCCGGCAGGCTGGCCTGCTCGAGGAGCAGCGGCGTCCCGGCGGCGAGGCGGAGCCGCTCGAGACGCAGGACCGGCGCGCCGACCGGCAGGCCCAGGGCATCCGCGACGGCTTCTCCGGCGACGCCCGGCGCCGCGGAGATCAGGCGGGTTTCCGGGGCCAGGCCGCGCTGCCGCATCTCCTCGGTGAAGCTCATCGTGCCGGCGATGTCGCGATCGAGGCGCGGAGCGAGGACGAAAGTGCCGCGGCCGCGCGTCCGCTCCAGGCGTTGCTCGCGCGTGAGCTCGTCGAGGGCGCGCCGCACGGTGATCAGGCTGCAGCCGTAGCGCTGCGCGAGCTCGCGTTCGGTCGGGAGCTGCTCGCCGACCGTCCACTCGCCCTCGTCGAGGGCAGCCTTCAGGTCCAGGTAGACCTGGTGATGCAGCGGTACGGGACCGAGCTCGAGCCGGAAACGGGCCATCGTCCGGGTTGTCTCCTGCGGGCGGCGGGAGCCTTGAACGGCGGGCGATTGCTGATAACGTTATAAGCAATCTCGCGCATTGCATGGCTCCCTGTCAAGATTGGAACGCAGATTCGCGAGAGGGAGGCAGGGTTGGGGGTCAAGATCGCCGTCGTTGGCGGCGGCAGCACCTACACGCCG
>DASRJS010000119.1:0-22735 GCA_035649355.1 Candidatus Polarisedimenticolia bacterium | reverse complement strand
TTCGACCTGATCGTGTTCGGCAACGAGTCTGCCGACACCGGCGGCTTCCAGGTCGGGATCCGTGTCGCTGTCGCCCTCGACCGGCCGATCGCAACCGGGCTCAAGGGGCTGACCGTCGGGTCCGGGTCGCTCGTCGCGCGGCGCGAGGCGCCGGGCGGTGGCTGGGAGACCTACGAGCTGGCGCTGCCAGCCGTCGTCTCGGTGAAGGAGGGCATCAACCTCCCGCGCTACCCGTCCGTGCCGGGCCGATTGCGCGCGAAGCGCAAGGAGATCGAGAGGGTCGCTCCGGTCCGGCCCGATGCCGGCGTGGCGGTCGGCCCTGCGAAGGCCGGGCTGCGCGTCCCGGTGGAGGAGGGGGCAGCCGTCGAGATCCTCGGGCGCGGCGCCGAAGCCGCCCCCGCCGTTGTCGACATGCTGGCTCGGATCGGCGTGCTGCGATGAGCGGCTCCATCGTCTACGTCGAGCACGCCAACGGCGCGGCGGACCGCGTCTCGCTCGAGTCGATCGCCCTGGCGCGAAGCCTCGGTGGGCCGGTCGAGGCTGTCGTCGCGGGCGGACCCTCAGCCGGGCTGGCGGGCGTGGCCGCGTCACTCAGCGCGCACGGCGTCTCGGCGGTTCATGTCGCCGAGGACGCGCGGCTCGACGCCTTCGCGCCCGAAGCGCTCGGTGCCGTGATCGCCCAGGTCGTTAAGTCGGGCTCGCCGGGCGCGGTCCTCGGACCGGGCACCGAGCGGGGCAACGAGGTGCTCTCCCATGCCGCCGCCCGGCTCGCGTTGCCGCTGGCCGCGAACGTCATGACCGTTTCGGCGGACGCCGGCGGCTGGCGCCTGTCGCGTCAGCGCTGGGCGGGCAGCCTCATCGAGGACGCCCGGCTCGAAGCCTCCGTCGGCATGTTCACGGTGGCTCCCCATACGACCGCCGTGGCAGAGGTCGCCGGCGCGCCTGCGGCGGTCGTGACGTCGTTCACGCCGAACCTGACCGATCGCGACCTTCGGGTTCGGGTCACCGGCCGCGAGCCGGCAGCCGAAGGCTCGATCTCGCTGACCGACGCCAAGGTCGTCGTCGGCGGTGGTCGCGGCGTCGGCAGCGCCGAACGCTTCGATGAGCTCGAGGAGCTGGCCGGGCTGCTCGGGGCCGCCCTCGGCGTGTCGCGCGTCGTGACGAGCAACGGCTGGAAGCCCCACACGATGCAGATCGGCCAGACCGGCCAGCGGATCGCGCCCGACCTGTACATCGCCTGCGGGATCAGCGGCGCCATCCAGCACATCGTCGGCTGCAAGGCCGCGAAGCGGATCCTCGCGATCAACACGGACCCCGAGGCGCCGATCATGGGCCGTGCCGCCTACGCGGTGATCGGCGACCTGCACCAGGTGGTGCCCGCGATCAGTGCCGCGATCCGTCAGAGAAGCAGCACGTCCTGACTCCCTCGCGGGCTACGGAAAGTAGCTCGCGATCCCTGCGCATCCGGCGACGCCCGGGCAGGCGACTCCCGTCGCGCGCGTTGAGCCGTCGGCCAGCTTGAACACGACGACAGTCACGGGCGGGATGAGCAGCAGGCCCTTGTCGATCTCGTCTCGGTGCGATGTCATGCGGGCATCGGCCTGGAACAAGCGGGTCTCAACGATCGGAGCGTGTCCCGGATCGCGCCGGTCCAGCGCTGACGTTGCCAGGGCAAGGTCCTCGTCGCAGCGACTGTTGCTCACGCACGCGATCGGCTCTCCGATCGGAAAGCTGTCCACGAACGTACCTTCGAATGGATTCAGAAGGCGATGGACGGCCTCCGCGCCGATCAGCAAGGTCGCCACGGCACAGGCAATGAGCAGCAAGCGCGTCGCTCTCCCCATGCGCGGGAGCTGAGCCTGCAGCAACGGGCTCGGGAAGGCGTCTGTCACGCCGTCATCATCACCTGCGCGACGACGCGGTCAAGGTGTCGGGACCTTCGGATGTGGTCAGGCCGAGGCGTCCAACGCGCGGGCCGCTGTGGCCCGGACGAGGTCGTGGCGGCGCTCGACGAGGACACGTCGGAACGATGGGTCGAGGGAGCCGTCGGCGAGCTCCGCGTCAATTGCGGCAAACGTCGCGGGCTCGACGAGCGTGATCGGAAACGCCCGGTTCGCGATCGAGTTCGCACGGGTCGGCGCATCGCCGCGATAGAGCGCCTTCGTATCGGCGAGATATCGCGCGAGATACGGCCGCGTCAGATCCATGTGTTCAGGTCGCCAGAAGCCGCGCGCGATCGCGCGGCCCATCCCCGGCGTGGTGGCCTCGTCGAACAGCTCGGCCCAGGCCGCCTCTTTTCCGGCAGCGGTCAGCAGGCTGGCTCGGGCGTTGGCGCCGGCCTCGGCGCCGGCGATCGTCAGGTCGATCGCGCATTCGTTGTCGATCTCTTCCTTGCTGACGAGGCCGAGGACGGCGAGCCGGGCGATGATCGCCCAGTGCAGCTCCAGGCTCGGCTGGCAGCCGACCGGCAGAGACTGCCCGTCACGCCAGGTTCGGAGCCTTGCGACGTCGTCGTCGGTGACGGCTGTCTCGATCGCGACGCGGACGAACGCCAGCTGGGCGTCGCTCCCGGGCTCGGCGGCCGCAACGAGCTCCATCGACCGTGCGCTCAGGGCGGCCAGCCGTCCCTCGCGATGCTCAGGCCGCCCGAGCCGGTCGATCAGCTCGAGGCAGCTTCGAAGCAGGATCCTCGTCGTTCCGATGTCGCGGGTATCGCCGAGACCGTCGAGGACGATGGTGAGCGCGTCGTTCACGGGCAGCTCGGCATCACGAGCGGCATCGAGGACGGCCATCCACAGCACCGCCCGGGCGAGCGGCTCGTCGATCTGCGGGATGGCACCGAGACGAACGCGATCGAGCGTTCGCCCGTCGAGGCGGACCTTCGCCCACGTCAGGTCGTCGTCGTTGAGCAGCAGGACGGCAGGTGCTCGCTGGCCCGTGAGGACGTCGACGCTCGTCAGCTCGCCGGTGATGTCGACCTCCACGCGGTCCCGCCGGACGAGGCGATCGCCGTCCTCGTCGAACAGCCCGATCGCGATCCGATGTGACCGCAGGGTCGGCCACTCGGGAGGTGCGATCTGCTCGACGGCGACGGAGCGGTAGCGCCCGTCCGGCCCGATGTCGAGCCGTGGTTGCAGCGTTGCGATCCCGGCGGTCTGGAGCCATTCCGCCGCCCACGGCTCGAGGTCGCGACCGCTCGGCCGTTCGAGCGCGTCGAGGAAATCGACGAGCGTCGTGTTCCCGAATGCGTGCTCCGCGATGTACGCCTGCAGGCCGGCATCGAACGCCTCCCGACCGACCCACGCCGCGAGCTGCTTGAGAACGCCGGCGCCTTTCGAATACGTGATCCCGTCCATGTTCTGAAGCGCTGCCGCACCGTCGACGACATCGGCGACGATCGGATGGGTCGAAGGCAAGGCGTCCTGCCGATAGCCCCAGTCCTTGTCGTCGAGCACGAACGACGCCCATGCCGTCTTATGCCGGGTGGCCTCGACCGCCGTCCGATACCCGAGATACGTGGCGAACGACTCGTTGAGCCAGAGGTCGTCCCACCAGCGCAGGGTCACGAGGTCGCCGAACCACATATGCGCGAGCTCGTGGAGCACGACCTCAGCGCGGCCGCGGCGTCGGTCGTCGGTGACCGGCGACCGGAACAGGAAGTCGTCGCCGAACGTGACGAGGCCGGCATTCTCCATCGCCCCGCCGATGTTGGGCAGGAAGATCTGGTCGTACTTGTCGAACGGGTAGGCACGCCCGAAGACGCCTTCGAAGTAGTCGAAGCCACGCTTCGTCGTGTCGAACAGCTCCTCGGCCTCGAGATACGGCGCCATCGAGCGGCGGCACCACACGCCGAGAGGCGTGCCGTGGTGCTCTGTCGTCGCCGAGTGGTACCTGCCTGCGGCAAGCGCGAAGAGGTACGTCGAGAGCGGCGCCGTCGCGGCGAAGACCCAGCGGCCCGACTCCACCTGGCGTCCAGCCGCATTCGAGAGGACCGTCCAGCCCTCCGGCGCGGTCGCCGTCACTGAGAACGGCGCTTTGAGATCCGGCTGGTCGAAGCAGGCAAAGATCCGCTGGGCGTAGTCGAGAAACGACTCGCTGTAGATATAGGCCTCGCCATCCTCGGGGTCGACGGATCGCTGGAGGCCCTCGAGCGAGGCCGAGAACTCGGCGTCGGCATCGACGACGACCTCGTTCTCGGCGGCGAGGTCGTCGAGCCGGATGCGGGCATCGTCAACGACGTGCGCCAGGTCGAGGGTCCGGCCGTTCAGGACGACCGACCGGAGGTTCGGCACGCGGTGCTCGATGAACGTTGAGCGGCCAGGCTCGCGGCACTCGAACCGGACCCGTGTGCGCGATCGGAAGGTCTCGGCGCCCGTCGTGAGATCGAGCTCGATGCCGTAGTCGCGGACGGCGATGAGCGCGGCGCGCTCGATCGCCTCGTCCCTGGTCAGCGATTGCACGCGCATATCCTGCACGAACGCGCGGTGCGCGAAAGGCGCGTACCGCGATCCGAAGATGGAACTTTTCGAGGCCCGGCGCGGCCTGATGATGTGAACGCGGAGCCGATCCGCGTCGCAACCAGGTGGTGGAATGGACCGAGAGCTCGTGATCCGGGCGAGGGAAGGCGATCATGACGCCTTCGCGCGCCTGGCCGCGGGTTCGATCGGACGGCTCAACTCCATCGCCCGGCTCATTCTCAGTGACTACGCGCGCGCCGAGGACGCCGTCCAGGATGCGTTCATCGACGCGTGGCGCGACCTTCGCGCACTGCGCGATCCAGATCGCTTCGACGCCTGGCTGAACCGGCTCCTGGTTCGGGCCTGCCAGAACGTGAGGCGCCTGGATCGTCGCCGCGGACTGATCGAGCTGCCGCTCACTGCGGACGGCCCGGCCTACGAAGACCTTCAAGCGTCGGTGGCGAACGCCGACGAGCTCGAACGCGGACTGCGCCGCCTGACCATCGATCAGCGGACCGTCCTCGTCCTGTCCTTCTACCTCGACCTCCCGCTGGCCGACGCGGCCGCGACGCTCGGGATCCCGCTCGGGACGATGAAGTCGCGGCTCAGTCGCGCGATCGATGCCCTTCGGGCCGCGGTCGACGCCGACACGCGCCGGCCGGCCCAGCGCGCGGAGCGATTGGCATGAACACCCAGCGAGACCTCGACCTGCTCTTGCGCGTCCACTACGAGGCCCGCGCCGACCGAACCGTCCCTGACGGCCAGCTCGCCGCGATCCTCGACCACACGGCCGGCCGGCGGCAACGACCCGCCTGGCTCGCCTCCCTGAGGAGCCCAACGATGTCTTCAACCGCCATTGCCGCCCGACCGGCGATCCCACGCGCGGCGTGGCTGCTCGTCGCGGTCGGCGCTCTCTTCGTCATCCTCGTGGGTGCCCTGGTCATCGGGCGCTCGCAGCCGCCCAAGCCGCCGTTCAATGGCCTGATCGTGTTCGGACGGATGAGCGACGCCCTGGGCGACACCGTCGTCTACACCATCAACCCCGACGGCAGCAACGAGAAGCAGCTCCGACCCGAGACCTACGAGGGGCCGTTCTGGTCGCCGGACGGCAAGCAGATCGGCATCGGTCACGCGGTCATCAACGCCGACGGCTCGAACTACCTGGTTTGGGATCAGTCCGGCAATGCGTTCCACGTCGAGTGCTGGGACTGGTCGCCGGATGGCGAGCGGATGCTCTGCGAAGGCTTCAGTGATGACGTCGAAGCCGACGTCCAGATTCACGGCATCTATACGGTCCGAGCGAGCGATGGCGGCGACCTCATCCGGGTCACACGGCCCGGCCAGGGCGCCGTCCCGGTCGGCTACAGCCCGGACGGCAAGACGATCGCGTACTTCGTTTCGCTTCCCGCGAGGGAGGACGGCAAGCTGTGGCTCATCGACGTGGACGGCTCGAACGAGCGCCAGGTTGGAACGCTCGTCGGGTTCCCCGGGGGTTGGGCGCCCGATGGTCGCTCGATCTTGTTCCACAGCGCCGGCCGGCTCTACAGCGTCGACGTCGCAAGTGGCCTGGCGACGCCGATCTTGATCAAGGGCGCCAGCGAGGCCCAGATCTTTGGCGGCGTCTGGTCGCCGGACGGCACCCGGATCCTCTTCCGTCGCTACATCTCGGACCACAACCTCGATCTCTTCACGATGCTCCCGGACGGCACGGACGTCGTCCGGTTGACGAATACGCCCGAAGAAGAACGGTTCATCGACTGGGGCACGCACCCGCTCGAGTGATCCTCGATCGTCCAGTGCTGCGGCCGGCCTACCTGGGCCGGCCGCTTCTTTCGTTACCTGGACCGATTTCGTGTGCTAATGTGTGCGCATAACCGCGCACACTCAGAGGTCGTCGATGGCTCTCGCTCGGACGAATCTCACACTCCCAAAGGAGCTTCTGCGCGAGGTGGACAAGCTGGCTGGTCCCCGTGGCCGCAGCCGCTACGTCGCCGACGCCGTGGCCCAGCGCGTCAAGCGGGATCGATTGCTTCGCGCGCTCGACGCCTCTTTCGGGTCGCTCGTCCCAAAGGGCGGTCGGCCGATGACGCGAGACGAGGTAAGCGCCTGGGTCGAGGAGCTGCGGTCTGAGGAGACGGACTGACCGTGCGCTTTCTGCTCGATTCAACCGTCCTGATCGACCACGCCAACCGCGATGTCGAGGCGATGCGCCTTGTTCGGAGCCTGATCGAGGAAGGGCACGACCTTTTCACGTGCGACGTCGTCACATGTGAGGCGCTTTCGAAAGGTGACGCTGGCGATGTGCGTTATGTCGAGGCGCTCCTCGATGCCCTCGAGTACGTCTCGACGACTCCCCAGGCCGCCCGACACGCAGGCAAGGCTCGCCGAGAGCGCCACGCCGCTGGCGGAAAGCGCGCGCTCGGCGATGCGCTGATCGCCGGCATCGCCGCCGAGCTGGAAGCGATTGTCGTGACGCGGAATCGGCGGGACTTCGCCCGCCAGGGGATCGAGACGCTCGAGTACTAAGCCCGGAGGCGTTCGCCGATTCGGGCAGCGGCCGCGACCACTCGCTGCGTGACGTCAGCTTCGCGCTTGCCCGGGAAGCGGTAGGTGGGTCCGTGGACGTGGACCGCGGCCACGATGTCACCGCCGCCGTCGGCGATCGGTGCGGCGACCGAGGTGATGCCGTCGGCGAACTCATCCTTCACCCAGGCGTAGCCGTCGCGCCGGACGGCCTGCAGTCGTTCAAGCAACCCGCTCGCGGTCGTGATCGTGCGCTTCGTGAAGGCCTCGAGCGGCGAGGCGAGGAACCGCGCGACGGCCGGGCTCGGCATGAACGCGAGGAAGATCTGGCCGGATGACACGGCGTGCATCGGCACGCGCGTGCCCGTCCAGTCGCGGACCTGGACCGGATTTGGGGAGTCAACCTGGTCGACATAGTGGACGGTCGAACCGTCGCGGACCCCGAGCCCGGCGGCCTCACCGGTGAGCTTCGCCAGGTCGGCGAGCTGCGGGTGGGCGATCGCGACAAGCCCGCGCGTCGCCCGCGCGCTGCCGGCCAGGGCTGAGAGGCGTGCCCCGAGGCGATATCGCGCATCGCCGGGGAGTTGCTCGACGACGCCCTCACTCGCGAGCGCGGACAGGAGCCGTGCCGCGGTGCTCTTCGGCAGCCGTGTGCGTTCGGCCACCTCCGTGACGCCGAGCGGCCCGTCGGCGAGGACGCCGAGCACCAGAAACGCTCGTTCGATCGATTGCACTCTGGACATGGCTCACCCCGCTCGGTACGCTGTCGCCGTTCCATCATACGGCATGGTTCCGCATTGTGGAACACCGAACTGGCACAACTGCAGCGGAGTCGAAGCGGAGCGCATGACCGACCAGGGCGATCTCCAGGACATCGACCTCGCGAGCCTTTCCGACGACGAGCTCGTCGAGCAGATGCACAACGACCTGTACGACGGCCTCGCGCCGGCGATCACCGAGGGCACGAACCTCCTCCTCGGTCGCGGCTGGGGCCCGGACAAGGTGCTGAACGACGCCCTCGTCGAGGGCATGCGGATCGTCGGAATCGACTTCCGCGACGGGATCCTGTTCGTGCCCGAGGTCCTCCTCGCGGCGAACGCGATGAAGGCTGGGATGGCGATCCTGCGGCCGCTCCTGGCCGAAACGGGCGCGCAGCGGATGGGCACGGTCGTCATCGGCACCGTCAAGGGCGACATCCACGACATCGGCAAGAACCTCGTCGCGATGATGCTCGAGGGCGCCGGCTTCGACGTCTTCGACCTCGGCATCAACACCGATGCCGACAAGTTCATCGCCGCGCTCGAGGAGCACAAGCCCGACATCCTCGGGATGTCTGCGCTGCTGACGACGACGATGCCGTACATGAAGGTCGTCATCGAGGAGCTCAAACGTCGCGGAATCCGCGACGACTACATCGTCATGGTCGGCGGCGCGCCGCTCAACGAGGAGTTCGGCAAGGCCGTCGGCGCGGATGCCTACTGCCGGGATGCCGCGGTCGCGGCCGAGACCGCCCGGACGCTCGTCGCGGAGCGGCGGGCGCGGGTCGCCTGAGGTCGCTTCGGTGAAGCCGCTGGTCATCGGCTGCGGCGCGCTCGCGCGCGAGCTCGTCTTGCTCACGCGCCGCGCTGGCCTGCCGGCGATGGATCTCACCTGCCTGCCGGCGACGCTCCACAACCGGCCCGAGCGGATTCCGGCGGCGGTTGAGCGGAAGATCGCGGCGGCCCGTGCACGCGGGGTCGAACGGATCTTCGTCGCCTACGCGGACTGCGGGACCGGCGGGCTGCTGGACCGCGTGCTCGAACGCGAGGGCGTCGAGCGACTCGAGGGCGCGCACTGCTACGAGGTCTACGGTGGCCGGGCGGCGTTCGCGCAGCTCCAGGACGACGAACCGGGCACGTTCTACCTGACCGACTTCCTCGCTCGAAACGCCGAGCGGCTGGTGTGGCGCGGCCTCGGCCTGGATCGTCATCCCGAGCTCCTGCCGCTGTACTTCGGCAACTACCGGCGCGTGGTCTATCTCGCGCAGACCGACGACCCGGCGCTGACCTCGGCAGCCCGCCGCCTCGCACAGAAGCTCGGCCTCGCGTTCGAACGGCGCTTCACCGGCCTCGGCGAGCTGGCTCCCGCTATCTCGGCGTTCGGCTGGAACGTTGACTCCCGGTCACATTCGAGGCGCGATCCGCAAGCCGAGACCCGCGAGGGTCTGGGTCCCGTGACCGGCAGTCACGAGAGCACTCCGAGGACGCGCCCCGGCCCATCATTCCGTGTCTCGGGGCCGCGGAACGTGACTCCCAGTCATGCGGCGGGCGACGCCTTGGTCGCCTCCGGAGCGCGGTGACGATGGCAGGCACCCTCACCGTCATCTGGTGGCGCGACATCCCCGCGCAGGTCATCGCCAAGGATCGCCGGCAGGCCCACAAGGTCGTGCTCCATCCGCGCTTCCAGGTGGCAATCGACAAGGCCGCGATGAAGGCTGGCCTCAAGGCCGCCTCGGACTACATCGGGGAGTGGCGGCGCGAGGCCCAGGCCTGTGGCGACGACCTCGAGGCGATCGCGAACGCCGAGGCGACCCGCCTCGAAACGCACTACACGAAGGACGTCCTCGCCCGCCTGATCGCAGCCGGCGGCCTGGACGCGGAGCGGGAACGGCCGGCATGACGCGAACCGTCATCTCCTCTGCCCGGCGTGAGGTCATCCTCGGCTTCGACCGGCCGTTTGTCCTCATCGGCGAGCGCATCAACCCGACCGGCCGCAAGCTCCTCGCCGAGGAGATGCGGCGCGGCGACTACGGCCGGGTCATGACCGACGCGCTCGCCCAGGTCGAGGCTGGCGCGCACATGCTCGACATCAACGCGGGGATCCCGCTCGCCGACGAGCCCGCGATCCTGGCGGAGACGATCAAGCTCGTCCAGTCGCTCGTCGACGTGCCGCTTTCGATCGATTCCTCGATCGTGGAGGCCCTCGAGGCGGGCCTGGCCGTGTACCAGGGCAAGCCGCTCGTGAACTCGGTGACCGGCGAGGAGGAGCGCCTCGAGCGGGTCCTGCCGCTCATCAAGAAGTACGGCGCAGCCGTCGTTGCGATCTCGAACGATGACACCGGCATCAGCGAGGACCCGGATGTCCGGTTCGCGGTCGCGAAACGGATCGTTGAGCGAGCCGCGGACCACGGCATCCCGCGCGAGGACGTCATCGTCGACCCCCTCGTCATGCCGATCGGCGCGATGGCGACGGCCGGCCAGCAGGTCTTCCGGCTGCTCCGCCGCCTCCACGACGAGCTCAAGGTCAACACGACCTGCGGCGCCTCGAATGTCAGCTTCGGCCTGCCGCATCGCGAGGGCATCAACGCCGCCTTCCTGCCGATGGCGATTGCCTCAGGACTGACGAGCGCGATCACGAACCCGCTCCTGCCCGAGGTCCGCCACGCGCTCATGGCCGCCGACGTCCTCATGGGCAACGACCAGGACGCCGGCCGCTGGATCCGCGAGTTCCGGGTCGCGCCGCCCGAAGGCGAGGCGGGCGGACGCCGGATCAATCGCCGGCGAGCGGCGTTGGCCGCCGCCGGCAGCCGAGACAGCGCGCCCTTGCTGTGAGCGCCCCGGCCGACCCGCTCGTGATCTTCACGCCGTCTGGTCGGCGGGGCCATGTGCCGCCGGGGACGACCCTCCTCGACGCCGGTCGGGCGCTCGGCGTCGACATCGATGCGACCTGCGGCGGCCGCGGTATCTGCGGTCGCTGCGCAGTTGTCCCGGCGTTCGGATCCTTCCCGAAGCACGGCATCAATGTCGACGCGAGTCACGTCAGCGCCGAGATGAGCCTCGAGGCCGAGTATCGCCGCGAAAGCGGCATGGCCCAGGATCGCCGCCTGTCGTGCCTGTGCAACGTCGAGGGTGACCTCGTCATCGACGTTCCGCCCGAAAGCCAAGTCCACCGCCAGGTCGTCCGCAAGGAGCTTTCGGTTCGGCCGTTCGAGCTCGACCCCGTCCTGCGGCTGTACCAGGTGAGCGTCGAGCCGCCCGAGCTCGGTACGGTCGGTGGCGATCTCACCCGAACGTTCGAAGCGCTCGAGCGCGAGTCGGGGCTCGAGAACCTGACCGCCGGCCTCCGGGCAACGCACGAGCTCCAGTCCGCGCTTCGAGACGGCGACTGGACCGTCACGGTCGCGATCCGAGACGGCCGCGAGCTCGTCGCTGCGTGGCCGGATTTCAAGGATCGCGTCCTCGGTGTCGCCATCGACATCGGCTCGACGACGATCGCCGCGCACCTCGTCGACCTGGCGAGTGGCGACGTGCTCGCCAGCGGTGGGGCGATGAACCCCCAGATCCGCTACGGCGAGGACCTGATGAGCCGCGTCTCGTACGCGATGCTCCACGCCGAGGGCGCGGCCGAGATGACGAAGGCCGTTCGGGGCGCGATCGACAAGCTCACCGCCACGCTCGCGAACCGGGTCGGCGTGAAGCGCGCGGACATCCTCGAGCTGGCGATCGTCGGCAACCCGATCATGCATCACCTCCTCCTCGGGCTTGACCCGACGCCACTCGGGGCAGCGCCGTTCGCGCTGGCGACCGACCGTTCGGTGGAGACGGACGCCGTTGGTCTCGGTCTGCACGCCCATCCCGGGGCGCGCGTCTACGTCCTGCCGTGCATCGCTGGTCACGTCGGCGCGGATACCGCGGGCGTGCTCCTGGCCGAGCAACCGGAGCGCGTGGCGGCGGACCGTCCAACGCTCATCGTGGATGTCGGCACGAACGCCGAGCTCGTCCTGGTCTCCGGTGGCCGTCTTCTCGCGGCATCGAGCCCGACCGGACCGGCGTTCGAGGGCGCCCAGATCTCGTCCGGTCAGCGTGCCGCGCCGGGGGCGATCGAACGCGTCCGGATCGACCGCCAGACACTCGAGCCGCGATTCAAGGTCATCGGTGTCGAAGCCTGGTCGGACGATGCCGGCTTCGAACCGGCGCTCGCCGAGGCCGGGACCGGCGTCACCGGGATCTGCGGCTCGGGCATCGTCGAGGTCATCGCGGAGCTGTTCCTCGCCGGCGTGATCACCCCCGACGGCACGATCGACGGCAGCCTCGCTACACGCTCGCCGCGGATCGTCGCCGACGGCCGGACGTTCAGCTACCTGCTGCACGCGCCCAAGGACGGGCAGCGCGTGGTCGTCACCCAGAACGACGTTCGTGCCATTCAGCTGGCGAAGGCCGCCCTCTACGCCGGCGCCCGGCTGCTCATGGACCACGCCGCCGTCGAGAGCGTGTCCGAGGTCCGGCTCGCCGGCGCGTTCGGCAGCCAGATCGACCCACTCCACGCGCTAATCCTCGGACTCGTCCCGGATTGCGAGCTCCCGAGCGTGCGGGCGGCCGGAAACGCGGCCGGCGCGGGGGCCCTGATCGCGCTGCTCTCCGGGGCGTCGCGCCGGGAGATCGAGGCGACCGTCCGCCGGGTCGAGAAGATCGAGACGGCCGTCGAGCCGCGCTTCCAGGCCCATTTCGTCGAGGCGATGGCGATCCCGCACCGGACCGCGCCCACGACGAACCTCGCGAAGGTCGTCGAGCTGCCCGCGCCGCGCGAGATTGAGCCGCGTCAGTCGTCGAGCCGGCCGCCGAACCGTCGCCGTGCGGCGACCGTCGCGACAGCAGTGGAGGAGCGCTGATGGACGAATCCCCGCGCCGTCGCTCCGGTGGGCGCGCCGGCCGCCTCGAGGCCCGGGCCCACGCCGTCATCGAGCGCGTGCCGTTCCTGACCCGCACGCTGAAGCCGTTCGAGGTGCTCAGCGAAGACGGCCTCGCGACCCTCGAGGACAACGCCGACGCGATCCTCCAGGAGGTCGGCCTCGAGTTCCGCGGCGACCCCGAGGCGCGCCAGATCCTCAAGGACGGCGGCGCGGACGTCGAAGGTGAGCGGGTTCGCTTTCCGCGCGGCCTCGCGCGCTCGATCATCCAGGCGACGGCTCCCCGCGTCTTCACGCAGCACGCCCGCAACCCCGAGCGGAGCGTCAAGATCGGCGACCCGTACACGGTCCTCGCCCCGAACTACGGCTCACCGTTCGTCCACGATCTCGACAGCGGGCGCCGCTACGGCACGCTCGAGGACTTCCGGAACTTCGTGAAGCTGGCCTACATGAGCCCGAACCTCCACCACTCGGGCGGGACGGTCTGCGAGCCCGTCGACGTGCCGGTGAACAAGCGTCACCTCGACATGGTCTACAGCCACATGCGCTGGTCGGACAAGCCGTTCATGGGTTCCGTTACGCACCCGGATCGCGCGAGAGACACCGTGGAGATGGCCCGGATTCTGTTTGGGGCTGACTTCCTTGAACAGAACACCGTCATCCTCAGCCTGATCAACGCGAACTCACCGCTCGTCTGGGACTCGGTCATGGTCGGTGCGGCTCGCGCCTATGCCGAGGCGAACCAGGCGACGCTGATCACGCCGTTCATCCTTGCTGGCGCGATGGCGCCGGTGACTGCCGCCGCCGTCTGCGCACAGACGCTGGCCGAGGCGATGGGCGGCATGGCCCTCGTCCAGCTCGTTCGGCCGGGTGCGCCGGTCGTGCTCGGCAGCTTCGCGAGCTCGATCTCGATGCAGTCCGGCGCGCCGACGTTCGGCACCCCGGAACCGGCGCTCGTGCTGTACACGATGGCCGCGCTCGCGCGGCGGCTCGGCGTCCCGTTTCGCTCCGGCGGCAACCTCTGCGCTTCGAAGCTCCCGGATGCCCAGGCGGCCTACGAAAGCGCGGCGACGTTCGGCCCGACGATCCTCGCCGGCGTCAACTTCGTGCTCCACGCCGCGGGCTGGCTCGAAGGCGGCCTCGCCGTCGGCTACGAGAAGTTCGTCCTCGACGACGACCAGTGCGGGATGGCCGCGGTCTTCGTCAAGGGCGTCGACATGTCCGAGAACGGCCAGGCGCTCGACGCGATCCGGCAGAACGGCCCCGGCCAGCACTACCTCGGCTCGGCGCACACGCTCGCGAATTTCGAGACCGCGTTCTATCGCTCGCCGACGGCCGACAACAACTCGTACGAGCAGTGGCTCGAGGACGGCTCGCTCGACGCCGCGCAGCGGGCGAACCGGTTGTGGAAGAAGCGGCTGGCCGAATACGAGGCACCGCCGATCGATCCGGCCATCGACGAGGCGCTCCTCGAATTCATCGCGAAGCGGAAGGCGTCGTTCCCGGACTCGGACGTCTAGGCCGGGCTGAGCGGTGCTCTTTCGGCGCCACACGCGGCTGGCGAAGCCGGCTCGGGAGGCCCTCGCCGAGATCCTCGAGGAGCCGACCTTCGAGCTCGTGCCGCTCAGGCACGCGATCGACCAGGCGGCGCACCTGCCGGCCGGCGTCGACGTTTCCGTGACCGCCTCACCGGCGAAGGGCATCGAAGCGACGATCGAGCTTGCCGAACAGCTCCAGGGCGCCGGCTTCCGGGCCGTGCCACACGTCTCGGCGCGGATGATCCGCGACCGCGCCCACCTGCGCGACATCGTCGCCTGGCTCGAGGGCGCGAGCGTGGATCGAGCGTTTGTCGTGGGCGGCGACGCCAAGGAGCCGGGCGACTACCCGGACGGCCTCTCCCTGCTGCGCGAGATGGCCGAGATCGGCCACCCGCTCCGAGAGATCGGCATCCCGTGCTATCCGCAGGGCCACGCGTTCATCGCGGACGCCCCGTTGCTCGAGGCGCTCCGCGCGAAGGCGCCGTTCGCGAGCTACATGACCACGCAGATGTGCTTCGATCCGAACGCGATCGCGTCGTGGCTGGCGGATCGTCGGCGCGAAGGGCTGACCCTGCCGGTCCACATCGGCATTCCCGGGGTCGCCGAACCGCACCGCCTCCTCGCGATCACGGCCCGGATCGGCGTCGCGGACACGCATCGCTTCCTGACGAAGAACACCCGGTTCGTGGCCCGGCTCCTCCGTTCGGGCGGGTTCTACAAGCCCGATCGGCTGCTCGAAGGGCTCGCGCCGGTCATCGCCGACCCCGAGGCGCGGGTCATCGACCTCCACGTCTACACGTTCAACGCCGTCGCCGCGACCGAGAAGTGGCGCCGCGCCTATGTCACGAAGCTGCGGTCCGCCTGAGGCCAGCCGGACGAGGACGGCCAGGACCGACGCGCGCTAGGCTCGAACCTCACACCACGCTGAGGGCCGAGATGCCGACCGTCACCGAGATCTCCGACCGCTACATCACCGAGGTCGCCGACCTCGACCCGGTCCGCGGCGAGCGCTGGGGCGTGAAGTCCGACGGGACGCGCCTCACCGACTATTCGCCGGCCGGGATGCAGGCGCTGGCCGACCTCCTCGGGCGGACCCTGCGAGACGTGACGGCGGCGACCCCCGAGAGCGAGGCAGAGCGGCTTGGTGCCGGCTTCCTGGCCGACTGGGTCAGCGGTGAGCTCGGTGTCATCGAGGCCGGCGAGCGCGAGCGGATGATCAGCATCATCACCGGTGCCCCGGCGAGCACGCGCTCGGTCTTCGATCTCATGGATCGCTCGACGCCCGAGGCCTGGGACACGATCCGGGCCCGGTTGTCCGCCGTGCCGAAGGCGCTCGGTGGCTACCGCGAGAGCCTTGAAGCGGGCCTCGATCATGGCCGGCCCGCCGCTCGCCGCCAGGCGCTCGCGGTCGCGGCGCAGTGCGAGACCTGGGCCGGCAACGGCACTGGCGGCTGGTTCGGGACATTTGTCTCCGAGTACGGAGATGGCTCGGCACGAGCCGGCCTGGATGCGGCCGCGCACACGGCCGCAACGGCCTACGGCGAGCTCGGCGCGTGGCTCAGGAACGACTACGCCCCGCGCGCCAACGAGGACGACGCCTCGGGCGACGAGCGCTACCGGGTCTGGGGGCGCTTCATCCTCGGCACGGACATCGACCTCGACGAGGCCTACACCTGGGGCTGGGAGGAGCTCGGTCGGCTCGAGGCCCAGAAGGCGATCGAGGTCGAGCGGATCCTGCCAGGCGGCTCGTTCGAGGACGTAAGGGAGCTGCTGCTCCACGATCCGAAGCGCCTCATCCACGGCGTCGACGCGTACCGCGAATGGCTGCAGTACGTGACCGACGAAGCGATCTCCGGGCTCGACGGCCGGCAGTTCGAGATCGATCCCTCGATCCGCCGCTGCGAGGTCCGGATCCCGCCCGAAGGTTCGGCCGCCGCCGCCTACTACAACCCGCCATCGGAGGACCTCAAGCGACCCGGGACGACCTGGTTCCCGACGATCGGCCGCAAGGCGTTCGCGACGTGGGACGAGGTCAGCACCGTCTACCACGAGGCCGTCCCCGGGCATCACCTCCAGGGCGCGACGATTCGCCTCGTGCCCCTGACGCGGGCCCAGAAGCTCGGCTTCGTGTCGGCGCATGGCGAGGGCTGGGCGCTGTACTCGGAGCGGCTCATGGACGAGCTTGGCTGGTTCCGGACGCCCGAGACGAGGCTCGGCTTCCTGTGCGCCCACGCCTTCCGCGCGGCGCGGGTCGTCGTCGACATCGGGCTCCACACGAAGCGGCCGATCGCGGCCGGCTGGCCGAACGCGGGCGAGGCGTGGACGTACGAGCGCGCCGTCGACTTCATGCTTCGCGCCGGCGGGATGGAACGCGCGGCGGGCGAGAGCGAGGTCCTGCGCTACCTGTCGTGGCCGTCGCAGGCGACCGCCTACAAGCTCGGGGAGCGAGCCTGGCTCGCCGGTCGTGAGGCCGCTCGAGCGGCGGCCGCTGCCGACGGTCGTGAATTCGACCTCAAGCGCTGGCACGCCAACGCCCTGGCGCTGGGTCCGCTGGGCCTCGACCGCCTCGGTGCGGAGCTGGCGAAGGCCTAGGCGACGTCCGCCGGTCGGAGGCGGCCGAACTCGAGGTCGCTTTCGTCAACGACCCGAATCCAGCTTGCGAGCTCGCGGTTGACGATGATCGTCCCAATCCACTGACGCTGGCGTTCGCCGTTGGGCCAGTGCTCGATCCAGGCGTCTGTGAGCGGCACCATCGGCGGGCGTTCATTGATGCTCTGGAGTGGATCGAGCCCGGGCAGCGCGTGCGCGAGCCCGGCAACGAGGAAATCACCCGATTGCAACGCGATGGGATGCGACCGCGTCCAGCGCCGCAGCGCCGGATCGCCTCGTGGACCGGTCGCGATCACGGCGATGAGCTGGGATCGAAGCACGATGATGTCGTCAGCTTCCCGGGTCGTGCCGTCGGCGAGCTTCTCGAAGGTCGCGTTGTGGAGCTGCAGCGCCCGGTGGGCGTTGAGGAGATCGGTGAGGCGGTCGAACTCCAGGCGGATCGTGCCGTACAGCCGCGCGTCCCGCGTGAAGGCTTCGAACTGGAGGACGGGCCGCTCGGGCATGAAGCCCGGCTCGTAGACATCCTCGGGGACGGCATCGAGATCAAGCAGCAGGCGGCCCTCGGCGGCCGGTGATCGCATCGCGGCGCAGCCTACGAGCGTTCGACCGTCGTGCGCCAGTCACCCGAAGGTACTCACCCCGTGCGGGGCTCAGTCGGCGTGCGCCCTCGTGTCGAACGCCCGTCGGTATTCATCCCGACACTGCTCGATCGCCGCTCGCGCCGTCGCCTCTTCGGCAGACCCGGGCTCGGCAGCCGCGAGGGCCCGCTCCGCGTCACGCCAGGTCTTCAGAATCTCCGCGGCCGGCCGGGTCTGCTCATTGATCGGCGGCGTGGCAGCCGCCGCCGGATCGTCGTTGAGGTTCGTCGCCAGGTTGCGCTGTCGAACGGAGCTCACGAGGACCTTCGCGGCGAGGGCCTCGACCTCCTTCGCGAGCACGACAAGCCGCGGGTCGCCCGGCTGAACCGTCCGCTTCTCGTCCTCGAGGGCACTGAGCGCGTCGAGAGTGCGGACCACGTCGTCGGAGGTCTGGCGAAGCTCCGCCCCGGTGTCGGTCATTGCGTCCTCGTCGCCCCCTTGCTCGCGACAGCCACGCTTGAGGATCCGAATCCTACGCTCCAGCGCAAGGTCGCCCGCCCTTCGACCACGCACGATTGACGCTCCGCGAGACGCGCGAATAGACTAATCCCGACCGCGCAGGTCGGATATGACGGACCTGCGGCCACGAGGCATGACCACCCTGACGATGCCACTCGCTCCAAGCACGCGCCCGGCCTTCCACGGCACGGGTGCCATCGCGTTCTCGACGAAGGGCGAGTACGGCGTTCGGCTGATGGTCCAGCTCGGCCGCCATTTCGGCCGCGGGCCCGCCTCGCTCGCCGAGATCGCCGCGGAAGAGGACCTGCCGCGCTCCTATCTCGAGCAGCTTGCGATCGGACTCCGCGAGGCCGGGCTTGTCGTTTCGACGCGCGGAGCGCACGGCGGCTACGAGCTGGCCCGCCCGCCGGAGGACATCCGCATCGGCGAGCTCATCCGGGCGCTCGAAGGCCCGATCGTGCCGATGATCTGCGCCTCGGACGACCCCGAGCACGGTGTCGACTGCTACCGCACCTCCACGTGCACGGTGAACATCCTCTGGGTCCGCGTCCGCGACGCGATCACCGGCACGCTCGATTCGATGACCCTCGCCGACCTCGTCCCGCCGCGCATCCCCGCGGTTGCCGGAGCGACGGCATGACCGGCACGCTGACCCGCGAGACCGAAGGCACGACCGCGACCGACCGGCAGCTCGCCATCAAAGGCCTGCGCGTCGCGCCGGTGGCGAACCCCGAGACCGAGATCCTTCAAGGCATCGACCTCGCGGTCGGTCCGGGCGAGGTCCACGCGATCATGGGTCCGAACGGCTCCGGCAAGACGACGCTTGCGTACGCGCTCATGGGCCATCCCTCGTACGTCATCACCGGCGGGGAGGTGACCTGGAAGGGTCAGAACCTTCTCAAGCTGTCGGCTGACAAGCGCGCCCGCATGGGACTGTTCCTCGCGTTCCAGTACCCGACCGCGATCCCCGGTCTCAGCGTCGCGAGCTTCATCCGCAGCGCGATCAACGCGAAGCTCCAGGGCGTCGACAAGGCCGGCGACGTCGACCCGACGGACGCGATCAAGGGCGGCATCTCGATGCTCGACTTCCGCCGGAAGATGCGCGAGAAGCTCGCCCTCCTGAAGGTCGACGAGAGCTTCGTCTCGCGCTACGTCAACGACGGCTTCTCGGGCGGCGAGAAGAAGCGCCTCGAGATGCTCCAGCTCGCGATGCTCGAACCCGAGATGGCCATTCTCGACGAGACCGACTCGGGCCTCGACATCGACGCGCTGCGGATCGTCGCCGAGGGCGTGAACGCGATGCTCAATCCGGACCTCGGCGTGCTGCTGATCACGCACTACCAGCGCCTGCTCAACCACATCAAGCCCGATGTCGTCCACGTCCTCGCTCAGGGCCGAATCGTCCGCACGGGCGGCCGCGAACTCGCGCTTCGGCTCGAGGAGGAGGGCTACGGCCCCACGCTCCGCGAGGCCGGCCTCGAGCCCGACGTTCCCGACGAGGCGCTGCAGCTGCCGCATCTCCCCGATGACGCCCACGACGGGCACGAGGCGACATGACCATCACCGCCGAGACCCCAACCGCCCAGTCCCGAATCGCCGGCAGCCGTCTCATCCCCGAAGAGATCCGGAAGGACTTCCCGATCCTCTCGACGACGACCTCGACCGGCAAGCCGCTCGTCTACCTCGACTCGGCGTCGTCGTCGCAGAAGCCGCAGGTCGTGATCGACGCGGTCGACGAGTTCTACGGCAACTACAACGCGAACGTCCACCGCGGGATCTACGAGATCGGCGAGAGGGCGACGGCGGCGTATGAGGCCGCGCGAGCGAGCGTCGCCAAGTTCATCAACGCCGGCTCGTGGCGCGAGATCGTGTTCACCCGGAACGCGACGGAGGCGATCAATCTCGTCGCCTACTCGTGGGGCCGCAAGAACATCGAGCGGGGCGACGCGATCCTCCTCACGGAGATGGAGCACCACGCGAACCTCGTCCCGTGGCAGCTCCTCGTCCAGGAGAAGGACGGCGACCTCGAGTTCATCCCGATCACGGACGACGGCCAGCTCCGCCTCGATGTCTTCGAGGTGCTGCTGAAGCTCAAGCCGAAGCTCGTCGCCTTCACCCACGTCTCGAACACGCTCGGCACGATCAACCCGGTCATCGAGATGACGAGGATGGCCCACGCCGCGGGCGCGAAGGTGCTCGTCGACGGTGCCCAGGCCGTGCCCCATGTGCCCGTCGATGTCCAGGCGATCGACGCCGACTTCTACGTCTTCTCGGGCCACAAGATGCTCGGCCCGACGGGCTCTGGCGCCCTCTGGGCGAAGCGCGAGCTGCTCGAATCGATGCCGCCGTTCCTCGCCGGCGGCGAGATGATCCGCGAGGTCCACCTCCGCCGCTCGGAGTGGAACGAGGTGCCCTGGAAGTTCGAGGCGGGCACGCCCGACATCGCCGCGGAGATCGGGCTGGGCGTGGCCGCGGACTATCTGCGCGAGCTCGGGATGGACCGCGTTCGCGAGCACGAGAAGGAGCTCGTGACGTACGCGCTCGTCCAGCTGATGTCGAAGCATCCAGATGTGGCGCTGTATGGGCCGCTTGACGCGGGCCTGCGTGGTGGCGTCGTGCCGTTCAACATCCCTGACGTCCATCCGCACGACGTCGCCCAGGTCCTGGACCGGTTCGGGGTCGCCGTCCGCGCCGGCCACCACTGCACGATGCCGCTCCACGAGCGGCTGGACCTGCCGGCGACAGTCCGCGCCAGCTTCAACGTCTACACGACGAAGGCCGACATCGACGCGTTGATTTCGGGCATCACCGAGGTCAAGCGCCTGTTCGGCTCCGCGTAGCGGACGCGATACACTCGGCGCTTCGACATGGACGACCTCTACCGCGACTACATCCTCGAGCACTACCGGCGGCCCCATAACTTCGGGCCGATCGAGGGTGCGACCGCGTCCCACGAGGGCGCGAACCCGCTGTGCGGCGACCGGATCACCCTCCAGCTCCGCGTGCTCGGGGGGAAGGTCGACGGCGTCGGCTTCACCGGCCGCGGCTGCGCGATCAGCCAGGCGTCGGCATCGCTGCTGACTGACGAGATCAAGGGCAAGGGCGTGGAGCATGCGGCCGAGATGGGCCAGCAGGACGTCCTCGACCTCCTCGGCATCGAGATCAGCCCGGCCCGGATGAAGTGCGCGATGCTCTCACTCGACACGCTCCAGAAGACGCTCGCCGACGCGCAGGTCCCGACGGCCGCCGACAAGGCGACCGCGTGATGATCGGTTCGGGCCGCTGCAGGTGTCGTCGGCCGGCCTGACGCCGGCGCGCCCCGCGCCTGCCGCCCCGTCGGCCCGGCGCAGCCACTGACCCTCCGTCCCGTCGCGGACACCCCGCGGCGGCGTGTCGACCACTCGAGATTCGCCCCATGCCGAAGACCTATCCAGAGCTCCTCAAGGAAGCCCGCACCGAGATCCCGGAGCTGAACTCGGCCCAGACGGCGGCCCTGCGCGACGCTCAGCCGATCGTCCTCGTGGACGTCCGCGAGCAGAGCGAGTGGGACGCCGGGCACATCCCGGGCGCCCTGTTCGTGTCGAAGTCGTACATCGAGCAGCGCATCGAGGCCGCGGTCCCGGACCGCTCGACGAAGGTCGTCGTCTACTGCGCCGGCGGCGTCCGCTCGCTGTTTGGCGCCCAGACGATGAAGGCGATGGGCTACACGGATGTCGCCTCAATGTCCGGTGGCTTCCAGGCCTGGAAGGCCGCCGGCCTGCCGTGGGAGGCGCCGGTCGTCCTGAGCCAGGCCCAGCAGGAGCGCTACAGCCGCCACCTGCTCATCCCCGAGGTTGGGGCTGAAGGCCAGATGAAGCTCCTCGATTCGAAGGTCCTGCTCATCGGCGCCGGCGGGCTCGGATCGCCGGCCGCGCTCTACCTCGCGGCCGCAGGCGTCGGGACGATCGGAATCGTCGACTTCGACGTTGTCGATGTTTCGAACCTCCAGCGCCAGGTCCTCCATACGACCGACCGCGTCGGCGACAAGAAGGTCGAATCGGCGCAGCGGACGATCAACGCGCTCAACCCGGACGTGAAGGTCGTCGGCCACGAGGTGGCCCTCGGCCCGGACAACGTCGCCGAGCTCATCGCCGGCTACGACGTCGTCCTCGACGGCACGGACACGTTCGAAACCCGCTACACGCTCAACGACGCCGCCGTGGCGGCGGGCATCCCGGTCGTCCACGCTTCCGTTTTCAGGTTCGAAGGCCAGCTCACGACCTTCGTCCCGTACGAAGGCCCGTGCTACCGCTGCCTCTACCCGACCCCTCCGCCGCCGGAGCTTGCCCCGGGCTGCTCGGTCGCGGGCGTCCTCGGCGTCGTGCCCGGGATCATGGGCCTGCTCCAGGCGAACGAGGTCCTCAAGGTCCTCCTCGGGATCGGCGAGACGCTCGCCGGACGGCTGCTGCTCTTCGATGCCCTCGACGGCACGTTTACCGAGCTGAAGCTCAAGCGCGATCCCGAGTGCCCGATCTGCTCGGACGGCGCGCGGGCCCGCCGCGAGCGCGGCGAGACGGTCGTTGCGCCGGCCTTCTCCGATGCGGAGCCGTTCGCACTGCCGCTGGCCGGAACGGCGGTGCGGTCATGAGTGTTGTGCGGATCCCGGCCGTCCTTCGGCCGAGCGTCGGCGGCGCGCGCGAGATCGAGCTCCCTGGCGCATCGGTGGGCGAGGTCGTCCGTGAGCTCGTGGCTCGCCATCCCGGCCTCGGCGGTCAGGTCCTGACCCCGGACGGCGATCTGAACCGCTTCGTCAACGTCTACCTGAACGGCGAGGACGTCCGCTACCTCGGCGGCCTCGACACGCCG
>DASRJS010000118.1:0-3736 GCA_035649355.1 Candidatus Polarisedimenticolia bacterium | reverse complement strand
ACACGCCGACCTCCTCGGTCGAGCCGAAGCGGTTCTTCGTTGCGCGCAGCAGGCGAAGCGACGCGTAGCGCTCGCCTTCGAGGTTGAGGACGGCGTCGACGAGGTGCTCGAGCGTCTTCGGCCCGGCGAGGCTGCCGTCCTTCGTCACGTGGCCGACGAGGACGACGGCGATCCCCGCCGACTTTGCGAGCTCCATGAGTCGGAGCGCCGATTCGCGGACCTGGCCGACGCTGCCCGGCGGCCCATCGAGCTCCTCGACGCGCATCGTCTGGATCGAATCCACGACGAGCATCGACGGCGGCTCGGCGCGGGCGAGCTCGACGATCTGGCCGACGTCCGATTCGGCGACGACGCGGATGGCCTCGGCGGCGCGGCCGTCCCGGAGCCCGAGGCGCGCTGCACGGAGGCGGACCTGCGCGGCCGACTCCTCGCCCGTCGCGACGAGAACGCCACCGGACCTCGGATCGGAACGACCGGCGACGCCCGCCGCGGCCTGGAGGAGGAGCGTCGATTTGCCGATGCCCGGCTCGCCGCCGATGAGGATCAGCGAACCCGGGACGAGGCCGCCGCCGAGGACGCGATCCAGCTCGGCGATGCCGATCGGGATGCGATCGGGATCCGGGCTTCCTTCTGCGGCGAGTGATTCAGGCGCGGCGTGTCCTGTCGAGCGAGCTACCCGCTGGGCCTTGGACGGCTCCCGGACGATCGTCTCGACGAGGCTGTTCCACGTCCCGCAGGTGCGGCACTGGCCTTCCCAGCGAAGGAACGAATCACCGCACGTCTGGCAGACGAAGCGGCTCTGCGGCCGCGCCACGAGGTCAGGCGACCTCGACCGGGGTCCGTGCCTCTGCCGCGTGGATGTCGAGCCCGGCCTCGGGCGACTTGTCGACGACAATCGTCGTGCCCGACTCGTACCGACCGAGCAGGAGATGCTCCGCGAGGACGTCCTCGATGAGGTTCTGGATGACGCGCCGCAACGGCCGAGCGCCGTACGACGGGTCGTAGCCGAGCTTGATGAGGTGGTCCTTCGCATCCTGCGTGACCTCGAGCAGCATGCTCTGGGCCTTCAGCTGCTCGCGAACGCGCTGGAGCATGAGCTCGACGATCTCGCGGATCTCGTCGACGGTCAGCGACCGGAAGACGACGGTCGAATCGATCCGGTTGAGGAACTCCGGCCGGAACGCCGATTTGAGCTCGGACGTGACCTTCTCCTTCATGATGTCGTAGGAGGTCTCGGCCCGCGCCGCATCGGTGTCGCCCATCGCCCGGAAGCCCAGGGTCGCGTTCGTCTGGAGCTGCCGCGCGCCAAGGTTCGAGGTCATGATGATGATCGTGTTCCGGAAGTCGACGCGGCGACCCTTAGCGTCCGTCAGCTGCCCGTCCTCGAGGATCTGGAGCAGGATGTTGAAGACCTCGGGGTGGGCCTTCTCGACCTCATCGAGAAGCACGACGCAGTAGTTCTTGCGACGGACGGCCTCGGTCAGCTGGCCGCCGTCATCGAAGCCGACGTAGCCGGGCGGGGCACCGACAAGGCGGCTGACGTTGTGGCGCTCCATGAACTCGCTCATGTCGACCTTGATCAGCGCGTCCTCGCTGCCGAACATGAACTCGGCGAGCGCTTTCGCGAGCTCGGTCTTCCCGACGCCCGTTGGCCCGAGGAAGATGAACGAGCCGATCGGCCGCTTCGGGTCCTTGAGTCCGGCGCGCGCGCGTCGCACGGCCTTCGAAACCGTTTCGATCGCTTCCTGCTGGCCGATGACGCGCTTGTGCAGCGCATCCTCCATGTGCAGGAGCCGCTCTGACTCCTCCTGGGCGATGCGCGTCACCGGGATGCCGGTCCACATCGCGACGACCTGGGCGATCTCTTCCTCGTCGACCGTCGGCGCCTCGCCCGCGAGGCTCGACTGCCACTCCGTGCGGAGCGTCTCGACCTTTTCTTTGGCGGTCGTCTCCGCCTCGCGGAGCTTCGCGGCGTTCTCGTAGTCCTGGCCGTTGATCGCGGCGTCCTTGTCCTTCGCCACGCGGTCCAGCTCGCGCTGCGCCTCGCGCAGCTCGGGCGGGGCGGAGGCGTGGCGGAGGCGGACGCGGCTCGCGGCCTCGTCGATGAGGTCGATCGCCTTGTCGGGCAGGTGGCGGTCCGTGATGTAGCGGATCGACAGGTCAGCGGCGGCGCGGACCGCCGCGTCGCTGATCGCGACCTTGTGGTGCTGCTCGTAGCGCTCGCGGATGCCGAGGAGGATCTCGATCGTCTGCTCCAGGCTGGGCTCCTCGACCATCACCGGCTGGAAGCGTCGCTCGAGCGCGGCGTCGCGCTCGATGTACTTGCGGTACTCGTCGAGCGTCGTCGCGCCGATGCACTGGAGCTCGCCGCGCGCCAGCGGCGGCTTGAGGATGTTCGCGGCGTCGATCGCGCCCTCGGCCGCGCCCGCTCCGACGAGCGTGTGCAGCTCGTCGATGAAGAGGACCGCGTCGTTCGTGCTGCGGAGCTCTTCGATGATCTTCTTGAGGCGCTCCTCGAACTCGCCGCGGTACTTCGTGCCAGCGACCAGGGAGCCGATGTCGAGCGTCAGGACCCGCTTGTTGAGGAGGATGTCCGGGACGTCGCCACTGACGATCCGATGGGCCAGACCCTCGGCGATCGCCGTCTTGCCGACGCCCGGTTCGCCGATGAGCGCGGGGTTGTTCTTCGTCTTGCGGCCGAGGATCTGGATGACCCGCTCGATCTCCTTCTCGCGGCCGATGACCGGATCCAGCTTGCCCGCGCGCGAGGCCTCGGTGAGGTTGATCCCGAGAGCATCGACGGTCGGGGTCTTCGAAACGCGCTTCGTCTCCTGCGCCGGTCCGGCTGCGGACGACTGCGAGAGGACGCGGATGACCTCGTGGCGAACCTTGTCGAGGTTGACGCCCAGCGACTCGAGGACGCCGGCGGCGATGCCTTCGCCCTCGCGGACGAGCCCGAGCAGGAGGTGCTCGGTGCCGATGTAGTTGTGGCCGAGGCGGCGGGCCTCGTCGATGGCGAGCTCGATGACGCGCTTCGCGCGGGGCGTGAGCCCGACCTCACCGACGACCGGCCGGTCGCCGCGACCGATGATGAACTCGACGGCTGTTCGAACCTTCGCCAGCTCGACGTTCATATTTTCGAGCACGCGGGCAGCGACGCCTTCGCCTTCGCGGACCAGGCCGAGGAGCAGGTGCTCGGTGCCGATGTAGTTGTGGTTGAACCGCTGCGCCTCGTCCTGGGCGAGCGTCAACACTTTCCGAGCCCTGTCTGTGAACTTATCGAACCGCTCGGTCACGTCGAACGCCCGTTCCCTTCATGCTTGCGGAGCGACCCGCCTGGCCATCCTAGCACGGCGCTCCTGCCCCGCAACGAACCGGAAGGTACCGGTCCGCACCGGACTATCCGTGCTCCTATCGACGTTCCAAGACGCCGTTGCGTTCCGTCTCCAGGACGCGAATCGACCCGCCGGCGGACCGACGGGCCGAAGTTGACGCGGGATCGTCGGCTAGCTCGAGGCCTGCTTCTTTCCTTCGCTCTTTGAGGCTGGCTCGGTTTCGGCGTCGGCCTCGGGCTCGTCGCTTGCGGCCTCGGCCGCGGCAGCCGCAGGCTCGGGCTCGGGCTCGGAGGCGGCCTCCTCGGGCTCGGCGGTAGCGGCTTCGGGCTCGGCCACGGCCGCTTCCGGCTCGGGGGCCTCCTCCGCTTCGGCGGCCGTCTCGACCACCGGCTCGGCGACGT
>DASRJS010000117.1:0-19056 GCA_035649355.1 Candidatus Polarisedimenticolia bacterium | reverse complement strand
TAGGTCCGCGACCGGCGAATTTCCACGCTCGCGTGATCGAGCGGCGCGACGAGCTTCACCTCCGGCTTCCGAACCCGGACGACGATGCCGGCGACGGCCGGGAACCGCGCCATGACCTCGCCCGCAATCCTCTCGGCGAGCGTCTCGATCAGATCGACCGACGGGCCGCCCAGGACCTCCGCCACGACCTTCGCAACCAGGCCGTAGTCGGCCGTCAGGTCGAGATCGTCGGATCGCCCGGCCGGCGCGAGATCCAGCTCCAGCTCGACGTCAACCTCGAACCGCTGCGCGGTCGTCTTCTCATGGCCGTGGACGCCGTGCTTCGCGTCGAATCGCAGGTTCGTGATGATCACTCGATCGGTCATGGCCGGTCGCCTTCGCCGGGCCAGGTCCCACGGACGATCGCGTCGGCCATCCGTGCGACGCGGACGTTCGGACGCACGTCATGGACGCGAACGATGTCGGCGCCGGCCGCAACGGCAAGGGCCGTGGTCGCGAGCGTGGCTTCGAGCCGCTGGTCGGCCGGCAGGTCGAGGACCTTTCCGAGCGTGCTCTTCCGTGACGTCCCAAGAAGGATCGGGCGGCCCAGCAGCCGCAGCGCGCCCAGGTCGCGCAGCAGCGCGAGGTTGTGCTGGGGCGCCTTGCCGAAGCCGAAGCCGGGGTCGACCACGATGTCGGTCCATCGGACACCCACGCGGACCGCGCGCTCGATGGCCCGCTGGAGGTCGGCCAGGATCTCCGGGATGAGGTTCGTGTAGCGGGCCTCGCCGCGATTGTGCATGAGCACGACGGGGACACCGCGCTCCCCGGCGAGCTCGGCCAGACGCCCGTCCTCCGCGACGCCCCAGGTGTCGTTGACGACGTCCGCGCCGGCGTCGAGTGCTGCCGCCGCGACCGCCGGCTTCGTCGTGTCGATCGAGATCGGCGTATCTGGCAGCGCTCGCCGCAGCTCGGTGATGACCGGCACGACGCGTCGCGCTTCCTCGTCCGCGGGAACGTCCTCGTGGCCGGGACGGGTGGACTCACCGCCAACGTCGAGGATGTCCGCGCCCTCGGCGACCATCTCCCGGCCCAGCGCGACCGAAGCCGCGACCGCGTCCCCGCCGGCCGCGAGGAGGCCGTCGCCGGAGAACGAATCCGGGGTGACGTTGAGGATGCCCATGACGTACGTCCGCGAGCCCCAGTCGAATGTGCGAGCGCCGAGGCGCGTCGAGCCGAGCGGGCCGGGCAGTCCCGTCGTCGCGCCCGAGGGCACGGCGAACGATGGCGTCGCGGCACCTCCGCCGGCGCGCTCGTCTGCGCGCACGACGCCGACGTTCGGTTTGCGTTCCTGGGTCATCGAAGCTGGGGCTCCTCCGGGTCCTCGAGCAGCGGGTCGTGGACGAGTCTTGCACGGACGTGGCCAACGAGATAGAGGGAGCCGGCGACGACCACCGGACCTGGCGCCGTGTCGAGCGCGCGGGCCAGCGCTGCGTCAGGGTCCTCGACAGCGGTGACGTCGGTGGCCAGCCCGCGGCGAGCAGCCGCCGCCTGCCAGCGTGCGGCCAGCGCATGGGCCGGCAGCGCTCGTTCGAGGTCGAGCGCCGTGCAGATCACCCGCGCGCCGGCAAGGGCCGTTGATCCGAGCACCGCGTCGGCGATCCCGTCAACGTCCTTGTCCGCCATCGTCGCGACGACGAGCGTCAGCGGTGCCGTTGGATCGGCCTCGCCGTCGCGGCCGCGCAGAAACGCTCGCAGATCGTCAAGCGCTTCGCCGAGCGCGGCCGCGCCGGCGGGGTTGTGGGCACCGTCGAGCAGGACGTCACGACCGTCGACCGTAACGAGCTCCAGGCGACCCGGCCACGTCGCCGCCTCGTAGCCGGCTCGGCGCGCGTCATCTGGAACGGTCGCGATGCCGGCCTCGGCCAGCGCGTCCAGCGTGGCCTCGGCCACGGCGACGTTTGCCGCCTGATGCCTGCCACGCAGGCCAACCCGCGTCCGACCGAGCCGTGGCAGCTGGACGACGATCCCGTCGCGGTCGACGCCGACCAGCGGCCCCGCGCGCACCTCGGTCAGCGGCACGCCCAGCCGCCGTGCCCGGCGCCGGATCACCGGCAGCGCCTCGTTCGTTGCCCCGGTCACGGCGAGGTCGCCGCGCACGATGATCGCGGCCTTCTCGCGCGCGATGAGCGGGATCGTTGCGCCGAGACGATCCATGTGGTCGAGATCGACGTTCGTGACCACCGCGACTCCGCCGTCCCAGGCATGGGTTGCATCGAGCCGCCCGCCGAGCCCGACTTCGACGACCGCGAGATCCACCGCGGAGTCGGCGAACCAGCGGTAGATCATCGCGGTCAGGAGCTCGAACTCCGTGGGCTCGCCGAGCCGCCGGGAGACGCGATCCGCGAGCGGCAGGACCGCCTCGACGAGCGCCGCGAACGTGCGCCCGTCGATCGGCCGGCCGCCGATCTGGAGACGCTCCCGATACGAGACCAGGTGCGGCTTCGGGGTCTCGCCGGCCCGGTAGCCGGCAGCGCGCAGCGCGCTGCCGACGAGGGCGAGCACGCTGCCCTTGCCGTTCGTGCCCGCGACCAGGGCCCCGCGGAAGGCCTGCTCCGGATGCCCAAGCTCCCGCAGCAGCGCTCTCGTGCGCCCAAGACCCAGCCGGATCCCGAAGCGGCCGCGGTCCGTCAGCGCCTCAACGGCGGCCGCGTACGTCAGCACGGCATCAGTCCCTGATTCCTGCCCAGCCGCCGGCTCAGCCGCGGCCGCCCTAGCCGTGCTGACTTGTCAGGTCTTCCTCGTAGAAGACGCACTGATTGAAGCGCGGCGAGAGGCAGACGTCGTTGACATAGCCCTGCTCGAGGTGGACGCCGCCGCGAAGCTGGCAGCGCGAGATCGTCGACTCCTGGCGAACGAGCGCCTTGAGCAGGTGCGGCGCCTGGATTGGGATGGCGCCTCGCGTACCGGTCATGAAGAAGTGCGGGCAGACGTTCCGCCGCAGGTTCGGAAAGCCGAAGCCTGGCGGTACCCGCGAGGGCGCCTGCCGAGGACCGAGGCCGGGTGGCGGTCCTGGATACGGCGCGATCGGGCCGGGCGGATTGACGGGGAGCGGCGACGCTACGGAGCGTGCGATCGGGGCCAGGCCGAACGGTGGGCGTCCATCCGGTCGGGCCGGTCGCCCCGTCTTGGGATCGCGCGCCTGCAACCTCTCCCCTTCTCTACGGCGAAACGGCTCACCCCGCTCCGCTCCGATCCAAAGCGTACATCGCACGACCACGAATCCGCGAAGGCTGGTGCATCCATGCGACGATATGCCCCGATGACCTCGCGCCGCTCGGATCGGTCGTCTCACGTCCGCCCCCGCCCACCGTCCGGACGGCGTCCCGAACCGAAGAAGATCCCGCTCAAGACCCCGCAGCGCTATCGCTCGACCGCTCTCCGGCACGAACGGGCGCAGCGCGGGCTGCCGTTTCCGGCGCGCGTCCTTCTCGGTGTCGCCGTCGCCGCGCTCGGGATCGTCGTCTTCGCGGCCGCCACCGGCGGCATCGGTGCCCTCGTCGGCGTGCTCGGCCACTCGTTCAGCGGCTTCTTCAACACCATCCTCGCGACGCCGTCGCCATCGCCGACGGCGGTGCTCGTCGCGGACTCGCCGCTGATCAAACCGCCGACCGAGCCGTACACGAACAGCCCGACGATCGACCTCGAGATGACGCTCCCGAACGACATCGTCGGTGATCCGAGCGCCGAGGTCCGCGTCTACCTCGCGCTCGAGGGCCTGTCGCCAGCGCCCATCGACCAGAAGCCGGTCGGGGCAACGCCGACGATGATCTTTCCCGTCACGCTGACCCCCGGTCGCAACGACTTCACCGCGACGATCATCGATGGCGACACCGAGTCCGAGGCGTCGCCGATCGTCACGTTCATCCTCGACACGGAGCCGCCACCGATCCACATCACATCACCCGCCGAGGGTGCGACGGTGAACGCCGACACCGTCGCCATCCAGGGCACGACGCAGGGCCGCTCGTCGATCGGTGCGCACAACGAGGCGAACGGCTTCTCCATCGTCGGCTCGGCCGAGTCCGACGGCACGTTCGCGATCAGCCTGCCGCTCGAGCCTGGTCCGAATGCCGTCCGGATCACGGTCACGGATCCGGCCGGAAATGTCGCGGAAGCGGTGCTCAACTCCGTCCGCGGCTCCGGCACCCTGGCCGCAGCGCTGTCGGCGTCGGCGTACCGGATCTCGGCCGCGCGCCTGCCGGCAACCATCCAGCTTGCGGTCCTCGTGACGAACCCGGACGGCCAGCCCCTTGCCGGCGCATCCGTCACGTTCAGCCTGACGGTACCCGGCATCCCGCCGATCACGTTCGACGCGACGACGGGCGGCGACGGCCGCGCGGCCTTCTCGACGACTCTGCCGAAGGACGTCACGCCCGGAGCCGGTCAGGCAACTGTCCTCGTCACGACCACGGAATTCGGGGCGACGTCCGACCAGGTCAACATCACGATCGTTCCCTGACCGCCGCCGCGCGGCGGCCATGACGACGCGCCGAGTCGCAGCTACCATCGAGGCCGTGACGCTGTGGCGCTGTCCGCATTGCGCCACCCCGCAGCCGGAGACCTCGCGCTGCTGGGTCTGCAAGCGTTCCTCGACGAGCTGCGGCACGTGCCGCAACTTCCGGCACTCCGTCGCGCTTCAATTCGGCTACTGCGGGCTGGATCGTCGGCGGCTGCCGCTCCTTGGAGATGAGATCCGGCCGTGCTGGGAAGCTGCCGAGGTCGCGGCGGACGCAGAGGCGGAACCAGGCACGCGCACGCCGGCGCTCGCTCGCACGTTCGATTTCGTGCCGCTGGACGAGGCGCTGCCGGCCGCTGTCGGCAGCCCCCGGCCGGACAGCCGGACCCTCTGGGGCGACGCTACGGACAGGTAATCGAGGCCGGTGGGTCCTCGAACGTCAGATTGATCGGCGTGCCGAAGGGCCGGTTCACGCCCGGCAGCGGGTCCTGGGCGACGACCTTCCCGGTCGTCGGCCCGCTCGTGGTCCCAAGGGTGAACCCGTCGCCGGTGATCGCAGCCGTCGCCTCGGCCAGCGTCATGCACAGGTAGTTGCCCACGTTGCGAGGGCCCGGCGTCGGGGGTGGGGTCGGCTCTGGGGTCGGCGGCGGTGTCGGCTGCGGGGTCGGCGTCGGAGTTGGTGTCGGCGAGGGGCTCGCGGACGGCTCCGGACCCTTCGAGATGACGTAGTCGATCCCGATGCCCGTCGTGGCCGTGAGTCCGGCGCGAGGGTCCTGGTCGATTACCGACCCGATCGGAATCAGCGGATGGAACTCCTCGGTCCGGTTGCCCGCGACGAATCCGGCCTGGACGATCAGCGTCAGGGCCTCGGATTCGGTCTTCAGGTGGAGGTCTGGCACGATCGCGGTCTGGGCGCCCTGGGCGAGCGTCAGCTTGATCGTCGAGCCGAGGTCGGCGTTCTCTCCGGCGGCCGGATCCTGGCTGAGCACGGTGTCGACCGGCTTGTCGGATTGCTCGAAGGCCGTGCGCTCGACCTGCAGGCCGACAGCTTCGGCCGCGCGCTCCGCGTCATCGAACGTCATGTCGACGAGGTTCGGGACCTCGACCTGGTCCGGTCCGGGTGTCTCGGATGGGCCACCACCGGCTAGGAACTGGAACGCGAGATAGCCGGCGACGGCGAGGATCGCCAGCGCGAGGATCGCCGAGATCCAGAGCCAGCGATTGCCGCGGCTGTCGTCGTCGTCATCACGGACGACGCGATAGCGCGATGACGTGCTGACCCCGGAATCGGCGTACGCGTCGTCGGCATAGGGGACGCGCGGGACGTTCGGACGCGCGATCGCCTCGGCCACCGTGGCCGGGCCGGACGGCCCGGGAACCCCGCCCGGAGCGCCGGCGGCCCGCAGTGCCGAGCTCGCGCCTGCCGCGCCGATCGCTGCGCCTTCCTCGGCGCCGAGCGCCGCGCCGGCAACCGCGCTGATCCCGGTGGCCCCTGCGGCGACGCCTCCGGCAGCCGCTGCGGCGCGGTCCTCGGCGATGAACCGCTCGAGGGCTTCGACCATCGCCATGGCGTTCGCGAAGCGATCCTCGGGCTTCTGGGCGAGCGCCTTGCGGTCGATCGCCTCGAGCACCGGAGGGATGCCGGATCTGACCGAGGACGGACTCGGTACCGGGCCGGTCAGGCGCGCGGTCGCGATCGCGGCGGCGGTGTCGCCCTCCCATGGCCGCCGCCCTGTGAGCAGCTCGTAGAGGACGATCCCGAGGCTGTAGATATCGGACGGTGGGCCGGCCGGTTCGCCACGCGCCTGCTCGGGGCTGAAGTAGTGGACGGAGCCGATCGTCGTGCCGGGCAGCGTGAACTGCGCCTCCGCGAGCGCGCGGGCGATGCCGAAGTCGGTGACCTTCGCACGGCCCTCGCGCGTGACGAGGACGTTCCCCGGCTTGATATCGCGATGGATCAGGCCGTTGTCATGGGCGGCGGCAATCGCGCGTCCGATCTCGGCCGCGAGCCGGGCCGCCTGGCGCGGTGGCAGCGGCCCGCTGCGGCGGACGATCGAGGCGAGATCCTCGCCGTCGACGAGCTCCATGACGATGTACGGCCCCGCCTCGTCGGTGCCGTAGTCGTAGACCGCGACGACGCTCGGGTGGTTGAGCGACGCAGCCGACTGCGCTTCCTGGCGGAAGCGGGCGAAGAAGTCAGGGTCGCGCCCGTACTCTGGCCGGAGGAGCTTGACCGCGACATCGCGTTCGAGCTGGCTGTCCCGGGCCCGGTAGACCGTGGCCATGCCGCCCTGGCCGAGCAGCTCGATGAGCCGGTACCGACCGCCAAGGACGGTCCCGATGTCCGTCAAGCAGGTTCTCCGAAGGGTGTTTTCGCCTGTCCGCAGGCGGGGGCGCAAGGCGCCGCCCGACCGCCGGGCATCGTACCGTACGACGCCTCGCCTCCCGGGAGCGTGACGCTGGCGGAGGCCTAGGGAGCGAGCTCCTGGAGGTGCTTTCGAAGCTCGCCCTCGAGCTCAGGCCGCGCCAGGGCCAGGTCGATCGTCGCCTTCAGCCAGCCCATGGTCGTGCCGGCGTCGTAACGCGTGCCTTCGAACTCGTAGGCGTGCACGGTCTGCTCGGCCATCAGCGCCTCGATGGCATCAGTGAGCTGGATCTCGCCCGAGGCGCCGCGCGACGTCTGCTCGAGCTTGTCGAAGATCTTCGGCGTCAGGACGTAGCGACCGATGATCGCGAGGTTGGATGGCGCCTTGCCGGCTGGCGGCTTCTCGACGAGCTTCGTGACCCGGTGCATCCGATCTGAGGCGTCGGCGCTGACCGGCTCGGCGGCGACGATGCCGTAGCGCGACGTCTCCTCATCGGGGACGCGCATCACCGCGACCACCGAACCGTGCGTCTTCTCGTAGGCGTGGATGAGCTGGCCGATGCACGGCCGGCGGCCGATGACGACATCGTCGGGCAGCAGGACGGCGAACGGCTCGTGACCGACGACGTCCTTCGCCATCAGGACGGCATGGCCCAGGCCGAGCTGCTCCTTCTGGCGGACGTAGGCGATCTGGACCAGATCGCTGATGTGCCGAATCTGGCGGAGCTTCTCGATCTCGCCCTTCTCCTCGAGCAGGTGCTCGAGCTCGTAGGAGAGGTCGAAGTGGTCCTCGATCGCCCGCTTCTGGCTCGAGGTGACGATGATGACCTGCTCGATCCCGGCGCTGACCGCCTCCTCGACCGCGTACTGGATGATCGGCTTGTCGACGAGCGGCAGCATCTCCTTCGGCTGCGCCTTCGTCGCGGGCAGGAAGCGCGTGCCCCAGCCGGCTGCGGGCAGGACGGCCTTTCGAACCTTCATGTGGCTCGCACGGCCGCGTTCGCAGGGCTCATCCGCGCTCGCGCCGTGCCGCTGCGAAGCGCAGCGAGGTGAACGGGACGCGGATCTCGCGGAAGACCTCGATCGAGACGAGGAACCCGGCCAGCAGGAGGATCGCCGCGATGAGCTTCGCGATCGCGAACGGCGCCGTGACTCCGAACCGATTGAGCGAGTCGCCGGCCGAGGCGACGAAGCCGCCGGCGGCGATGAGCAGTGTCGCCGGGACGCGTGAGTGGAGGCGGCCGCGGGCCAGGTCCGCGAGTGCTCCGGGCAGCGACGCCGCGAAGTTCACGGCGATCGCGAACGGCGCGATCAGGAGGTTGAAAACGAACTGCTCGCCCGGTTGCTTGGGGTCCAACGAGTAGTCGAGGACCCGCCGCTTTGGCATGAACATGTAGGCCGAGAAGAGCGCCCCGAACGCGAGGGCGAAGCCGCCGGTGATGTTGAGGAACGGGGTGAGCAGTCGCAGTGAGCCCGGGAACAGGTCGCCGACCGGCTGGCCGGTCGCCGGGTCAACCGCAAAGCCGGGTGCCGGCAGAGCCGTCACGACCATGAGGAGCAACGAGAACGCCGTCGCGCCGACGACGCCGATCGCCGCGATTCGCGGCCAGCGCTCGTTCTGGAAGTACGTCTCGAGACCGATCGCGATCGCGAGGACGATCGCCGCGATGAAATAGAGCACCGGCGCGGAGCCGGCACCCTCGTAGTGGTAGCGACGCTGGGTCAGGAGCGTGAACAGGCCGGCCAGGAACAGCCCGAACGCGAACGCATAGCCGAAGCGCGTCTTGCCGAGCAGATAGGCCGTTCCGAGGCCGAGCCAGCCCGCGGCCCACACCGCCCCGGTCAGGTACCAGGTCCGGTACAGGGTCTCGTTCCAGTCGCTGGCGGCGGCGATCGCCTCGCAGCCGGCCGCGATGCCGTAGAAGAGCATCCCAATCGCCCAGATGAGCTGGAACGTGCCGCGGCGCTCACGCCACTGGTCGAAGAGGGCGATCGCGAGGATGATCGCAAGCAGCGCCGTCAGGGCAGGGATGATCGCGCTCATCGATCAGCGATCCCGCGGCCGACCCTCAGGCCGGCACGAACTCATGGTCGTCGCGGTGGATCCCGTCGCAGAGGCCCCAGCGCAGGCTGTCGCCCGGGATCGCGATGGGCCGCATGATCTCGCGGACCTGGCCGCGACGGCAGAACAGGTGGCCGCGCTTGCGCATCCAGCTGCGCACGTGCGCCGCATCGCCGTGGAACTGGAATGGACCCGGGTTGATGACGGGCCGAGAAGCCCATGACACCGGCGTCTCGGCCGCAACCGTGTCCAGGATGTTGATCCGCCAGGGCGTTCCGTCGATCGGCTCGAGGCAGCCGTCGCACCGCCGGGCGTTGTTGTCCACGACGATCGTCGGGATCCGCACGCCCATGATCTCCATTGCGGCCGATGGTAGCAGTGGTGCCCCCAGGGGGATTCGAACCCCCGATCTCCACCTTGAAAGGGTGGCGTCCTGGGCCTCTAGACGATGGGGGCGGGGCCAGTCGCGGAGTTTAGCAGGAGCCTCTCAGCCGCCCCAGAGGAGGGCCAGGACGACAGATGCGGCGAAGGCCACCGCGGCAATGATGCCGGCTACGCCGCCGCCGACGGCAAGGAGCATCGCGTCCCGCGAGCGCCCGTCCGCGCCGGCACGCCACGTCGCGATGCCACCGCCGACGGCCAGGGCCCCAAAGGCCAGCGCCATGACGAGGAAGCCCGAGCTGAGCATCGGGATCTGTTGCTCGCCGCGGCCCGGGAGCATCGCGTAGATGTTGAACAGCCCGGACCCGACGATTGCCACCACAAGCGCGACCCGTAGCGGCGTGATCCGCACCGGTCCGAGCCAGAGACCCCGTCGACGGCGGGAGCCGTCGGGCGCTCGGACCGAGACCTGCCACGATTCGCTCTGCCGATCGCCTGTTCGACCCATTCGCCGCAGCGTAGCAGTCGTGCTTCAGTCGCCCGTATCCGGGGCCTTGCTGCGGTGGTAGATGGCGACGTTCCAGGAGAGGCGCGGACGCTTCATCTCGGCGCCGAGCTCCACGCCGCTGGCCCCGAACGCATCGCTCAGAAACGCCTGCGCCCCCTCGATCGAATCGAACGTCCACCAGCAGTGAACGACCCGGATCTTGAAGCCGCCGCGCAGGAACGGCCCCTCGCGCCGACCCCACGGGCCGTACTCCGGCGCGTCGCCGCGGAGTCGCGACACGTCGTCGCGGCCGTAGTCGTGGACCACGAGCAGGCGGCCGCCAGGCCGCAGCACGCGGTCGGCCTCGCGCACCTCCGCCGCATCGACGCCGCGGAACCCCGACCACAGCGAAACGACGACATCCATCGAGGCGTCGTCGAACGGCAGGCTGAACGGCGCCACGAGCGGGGCGTTCGCGAGGCGCGCGCCCAGGTTCGCGAGCTCCGTCGCGACACGGGAGTTCGGGGCGTCGACGATCGCAACGTCGCGGCCGGCAACCGGCCCGAGCGCCTCGAGCGCACGGGCGATCTTGCCCTCGGCGTCGATGATCCGACCGAGACGCTCCGCGAGGGCGGGTTCGAGCTCGAACGGGATGTCTGACACGACTCGCGAGTATAGGAGCGAGATTCCCGTTTGAATCGCCTCGGCGCGCGGTGCGCGAGCGCACCTCCGGCGAGGCCCGCAGCGAGGCTGCTACGCCAGCCGGGCGATGACCGCGCTCCTCGCCGCCACGCTCACGACGAGCGAGCCATCCGACTCGACCCGCGCTGGAGCCGTCGGCCAGCCCGGCAGGTCGGCGAACGTCACCTCTGCCCCCGGCTCGAGGCCGTCGGCCAGTCGAAGGACCACGGCATCCTCACCCGCGTTCAGGCCGACGACGAGGTCCGGTCCGCTACCGAATCGCCGGATGACGATGCTCTGGCCGGAGGCGGTCATCGCGAGCTCGGAGCTCCGCAGCGCGGGCTCCGCGTGGCGCAGTCGAAGCATCGCCCGAACGAACGCTCGCAGCTCGAGGTCCTGCCGAGCCGGATCCCATGGGTAGGCGCGCCGGCTGTCGGGATCGAGGCCGCCTTCGAGGCCCACCTCGTCGCCATAGTAGACGCACGGCGCGCCGGGCAGCGCCGCGAGGAGCGTGAGGGCCAGCCGGTAGGACGCACGGTCGCCGCCCGCCATCGACACGAAGCGCGGCGCATCGTGGCTGTCGAGGAGGTTCAGCTGCGCTGCGACCGTCTCCGGCCGGTAGGCCGCCAGGAGCTCCTGCAGACGAAAGGCGAATCCAGGCCCATCGAGGCGCTTCGTGTACGTCCCGAACTCGTGATGCCGGCGCACGAGCGCCTCGTCAAGGTGGTCGCCGGCGACGTACCCCAGCAGCGCCTCTGCCAGCGGGTAGTTCATGAGCGCGTCGAAGCGGTCGCCGTGCAGCCACTCGGGCGCGACCATCCAGATCTCGCCGACGAGGTAGGCCTCGGGATTGACCGCCTGGCAGCGCTGCCGAAACTCCTGCCAGAACGCCTCGTCCCGGATCTCTCCGGGGACATCGAGCCGCCAACCGTCAATCCCGAAGCGGAGCCAGTGCTCGGCGACCTCGAAGATGTGGGCACGGACGGCCGGCTCGTCCGTGTTCAGCTTCGGCAGCGACGGGATGTCCCACCAAGCCTCGTAGCCGAGCCGCGAAGCACGCTCGCCGTGATCGCCGTAGGCCTTGATCTGCTCTCCCCGTTCGAGCTTCGCCTCGTCCCAGTGGAACCAGTTGCGGTACGGCGAGCCCGCGCCGGTCTCGAGGACGTGGTGGAACGGCCAGAAGCCGCGGCCGGTGTGGTTGAAGACGCCATCGAGGACGACCCGCATCCCGCGGAGATGGGCCTCGTCGAGCAGCTCGCGCAGGGCGGCGTCACCGCCGAGGAGCGGGTCGACGCGGAGGTAGTCGTACGTGTGGTAGCGGTGGTTCGAGGCGGACATGAAGATCGGCGTCAGATACAGCGCCGTGATCCCGAGGTCGGCCAGCTCGTCGAGGTGCTCCGCGACGCCGAGGAGGTCGCCGCCCTTGAAGCCGTGGAGCGTCGGCGGGGCGTCCCACGGCTCCAGAGGACCGGGCTTGGCGACGCGGCCGCTCTGCGCGAAGCGGTCCGGGAAGATCTGATAGAAGACCGCGTCGCGGACCCAGGCGGGCGGATCGGGCGTCAAGCGTCAGGCTCCGGTGGACGGGGGCGGGCCGAGCGCTGGCGCGCGCGGGCCGGTGCGATACTCCGGCGGATGTCGATGCTCTCACGCCCGCGAGGTGCTCGTCCCGGCCGTCTCGCGCTCGCGATCGGAGCGCTCCTCGTGGCGTGCTCGTCGAACCCGAGCCAATCGCCTTCGACCAGCCCCGCCGCCAGCGACGGACCGGGCGGTACGGCGATCCCGTGCAAGACCTCCTCGCTCGTGCTCACATCGCCGGGGACGTACTACGAGCTCTTCGTTCGAAGCTTCGCCGACTCCAACGGCGACGGCATCGGCGACCTGCGTGGCCTGACCGAGCATCTCGATTACCTGAATGACGGCGACCCCGCGACGACTGACGACCTCGGCGTCCATGGCCTGTGGCTGATGCCCGTCGCGGAATCCCCGAGCTACCACGGCTACGACGTCACCGACTACACCGCCATCGAGCGCGACTATGGAACGCGCGAGGACTTCCTGGCCTTCGTCGACGCTGCCCACGAGCGCGGGATCACCGTCCTTGTGGACTTCGTCATCAACCACACGTCGCGCGACCACCCCTGGTTCCAGGACGCCCAGACGCCCGGCTCCGAGCATGACGACTGGTACGTCTGGTCCGACACCGACCCGGGCTGGCCGCCCGCCGCAGGCCCCAACCCGTGGCACCCGAGCGGCGACCGCTTCTATTACGGCGCATTCTGGGAGGGCATGCCGGACCTCAACCTTCGAAATGACGAGGTAACCGCGGAGATCGAGCGCATCGCGCACGTCTGGATCGACGAGTACGGCGTCGACGGCTTCCGTCTCGACGCGGCGAAGCACCTCATCGAGGATGGGCCCCTGGCCCAGGTGAACACGCCCGACACCCACACGTGGCTCAAGGGCTTCAATGACGCCGTCGGCAGGCCCGTGGAGGCGCTGGTGCTCGGCGAGGTCTGGGATCCCCGCGGAACGACCGTCGGCTACATCGAGGACGGCTCGCTCGATCTCGTCTTTGACTTCGGCATCGGGGCGACGATCGAGAGCTCGGTCCGGCTCGGCGACGCGAACTCGCTCGAGGTCAACCAGCTGGAGATCCTCGACCGCTACCCGTCTGAGGGCGGGACCGCCGCGACGTTCCTAACGAACCATGACCAACCGCGTGTGATGACCAACTTCCGCGGCGACCTCGACCGCGCCAAGCAGGCCGCCGCGGCGCTCCTGACCGGCCCCGGCCTGCCGTTCATCTACTACGGCGAAGAGCTCGGGATGGTCGGGACGAAGCCGGACGAGCAGATCCGGACGCCGTTCCCGTGGACCGCCGATGAGCCGGGCTTCGGTTTCACGACCGCAGCCCCGTGGGAGCCGTTCGCGGATGGTGCGGCGACGTCGAACGTCGCGACGGAGTCCGCCGACGACGCCTCCCTGCTCAGCGCGTACCGGGACCTCATCCGCGTCCGGTCGGAGAACGCCGCCCTCGCGGCCGGTGCCTACGTGACCGTCGACACCGGCGTCTTCGGGATCAGCGCCGTCCTCCGCACCACGCCTGGAAATTCCGTCCTGGTCGTGCACAACCTGACGAACGAACCCGCGAACGACCTCGAATTCTCTGGCGAGAGCCCCGACCTCTGCGGCCAGCCGTCAGGCGCGGTGATCTACTCGTCCGACACGACGATCACCGGCCCGGCCAGCTCGCCGACGATCGGCCCGAACGGTCGCCTCGAGCCGTGGGCGCCCCTGCCGGAACTCCCGGCGCACTCGACGGTGGTCTTCGACCTCAGCCCTTGACGGCGCCGATCGCGAGGCCGGACGTGATCCAGCGCTGGGCGAAGAAATAGACGATCGCCGGTGGGATCGCGAACAGGATCGCGAACGCCGAGAACGCCGACCACGGCGTGCTCGCGAAGCTGCCGACCATCGAGTTCAGCGCCAGCGCCAGCGTGTGGTTCGGCACGGTGCCCGACAGGAATGTCGAGGTGAAGTAGAACTCCGTCCAGCCGGCGATGAATCCGAGGAACGCGGTGACGGCCAGGGCGGGCATCGCCAGCGGGAGGATGACCCGGAGGAACGTCTGGTGGATGTCCGCGCCGTCCACGGCGGCGGCTTCCTCGAGATCCCGCGGGATCGTGTCGAGATAGCCCTTGAGGTTCCAGATCGCGAACGGCAGCAGTCCGGAGACGATCGCCAGGCCCAGCCCGAGCAATGATTGGCGCAGGTTGAACGCGCCGATGACTGGCAGGTCCAGCTGCACCGAGTTCAGCAGGACGAACAGCGGCGTGATCGCGGCCACCGCAGGCAGCATGAGAACGCCGAGGATCACGAGCATCAGCGTCTCGCGGCCACGGAAGCGCAGCCGCGAGAAGGCATACGCCGCGAAGACGCCGATGATCACCGAGATGATCGACGTCCCGAGCGCGATCTTCAGGGAGTTCGCGAGCAGCTGCGGGAAGGTGATCGGGTTGTTCGTCGGACGTTCGAGGACCTGGCGATAGGAATCGAAGGTCGCGCCGTCGGGGATGAGGGCGAGGCCCTCCGGGCGAGAGCGGTTCAGCGGGTCGAGCGAGACGCTGAACACCCAGAGCACCGGGAAGATGACCGTCAACCCGATGAACAGGCAGAGCGCCTGGAGCAAGGCCTGCTTGATGAGGCCGGGCCTCCCGCGCGTGCTGCGAAGGCCGAACCGAGCGGCGGTCGGGCGGATCGTGTCGTAGATCGGTTCCTTGGCGACCACTGCCATCAATCGGCCCTCACAGGCTGTAGGACTGGGTCGCCTTCGTCAGCCGATTGGTGACGAGGGTGATCGCCAGCAGGATGAAGAACATGATCACGGCGAAGGCCGCCGCCACGCCGTACAGCCGCTGGACGTTCGCGAGCGCATAGGCCTGCGTGACGAGCAGCTCCGTTCGACCCTCCGGCCCACCGCCCGACATCCAGTACGCCAGCGAGAACAGGTTGAACGTGATCACGAAACCGTAGATCGCGTACGGCAGCATCGCCGGTCGGAGGTAGGCGAGCGTGATGTGGCGGAACTTGTTCCACGGCGTGGCGCCGTCCATCTCGGCCGCCTCGTAGAGATCATTCGGGATGCTCTGGAGGGCGCCGGTGGCGACGACCGAATTGAGCGGCCAGCCCAGCCACGTGTTGGTCACCAGCATCGCGTAGAAGGCCAGCGGCAGGGCCAGGTTCGGACCGTCCGGCGTCGACGGCAACAGCCACGAGACAGGGGCCTGGACCTGGCGCAGCCAGTCGATCTGGAAGGCCTCGGCCGGCATGCCGATGAAGCCACCGACACCGGCCAGGATCAGATTGATCGCGCCATCGTTCTTGTCGAACATGTTGTGCCAGACCGTGGCCACGATGATCGGCGGGATGACGACCGGGATGATGTAGAGGGCCCGGTAGAACTTCCGGAACCAGAGGCCCTTGACGTTGAGCAGAAGCGCGATGCCGACCCCGGCGACGAGGTGGATCGCGACGTTCGAGAGGGCCCAGAACAGGTTGTAGATGATCAGCCGGATGAAGTTGTAGTTCGGGATCGCCAGCTGGCTCGAGATGATGTCCTGGTAATTCCTCAGGCCGACGAAGTCAGGCGGAACGTTGGCCCGGACGTTGAGGTTGATCGGGGCCATGTTCGTGAACGACATCCAGACCTGGAACGCGAGCGGGTAGAGCGTGATGACGCCCATGACCGCGAAGGCTGGGATCAGGTAGAGGTAGGCCGCTCGCTGGGAGCGCCGCCCGCCTCCGCCGAACCGTGCGCGGAAGCCGCCAAGCCTCGCGGTCGTTGCCGCCATCGTCCTCTCCTCGATGCGGGCCGGGGACCGGATGATAGTCGGATGGGACGCCGGAAAACCGGCGTCCCATCCTGTGTCGCGACGGGGTCGCGGCGAAGCTACTTGTTGTTGGCGTCGTCCATGAGGCCGCAGGCCGTCGCGACCTCAGTGGCCGGATCCGAGCCGGCGGAGCCGTCGGCCGGGATGGCCTTGTTCCACGCGTCGCCGAAGGGGCCCCAGTAGTTGCCCATCTCGGGACCCTGCGGCCGGGCGTCGCCCGCCGAGATCGCGGCAGTGAACGCCGCGACGAGCTCGTCGGAGGCATTCACGCTCGTGTTCGCCGGGACATGGCCGGCGTCGTCGACCATGACCTGCTGGCTCGCGGCGCTGACGAGCGCCGAGGCGACCGCGATCGCGAGATCCTGGTTCGTCGAGGCGGCGTTGATGTACCAGCCGTCAACGCCGGTCATCGTCTTCGCCGCGCCACCCGGGCCTGCCGGGACCGGACCGACGGCGAGCGCGGGGCGCGCCGTCTTGTAGTCGCCGAGGACCCAGTTGCCGTTGAGCATGATGTCGATGTCCTTATTCAGGAAGGCATCGTTGACCTTGCCGTAGTCGGGATCGACGAGAGCACCCGCGTCGCGGAGCTCCTTGACGTACGCGATGGCGTCAGCGACACCGCCGTCTGCGGCGGCGCACTTGCCGTCGGCGTCGAAGATCGCGCCACCGAAGGCCGAGTAGAAGCCCCAGCCGAAGTACGCGCCGGTGATCAGGCCGACCTTGCCGCCGTCCTTGACGTACTGGAGCAGCTCCTCGGTGGTCGTCGGCGCGGTCGTCACGACCGCCGAGTCGTAGTACATGGCCACGGCCTTGAGCGACTCGGGGACCATGTAGACAGCGTCGCCGACCTTCGAGCCGGCCACGGAGACCTCACTCGAGGCCGCGAGGACGTCGTCGATCTTCCCGGTCAGGTCGACCAGGTAGCCGCCGCGGGCCTCGTTGCCGAGGCTGTCGTTCGGGCCGATGAACATGTCAGGGCCGCCGCCGGCGCCGGACTCGTTTTCGAAGTTCGTGTACAGCGAACCGAAGTCCTGCTGGACGACCGAGACGACGAGACCCGGATTCGCGTCGGTCACGGCCTTCAGCGCCTTCTGGAAGGCGTTGAACTCGGCCGCGCCGCCGGACGAGCCGTAGGCGTGCCAGATGGTGAGGTTGCCCTCGAGGCCGGCAGCCTGGCTCGGCTCGCCGGATGCCGCCGTCGACGGTTCGCTCGACGGGGCGGTGCTCGCGCTGCCGCCGCAGGCGACGGCCGCGATGGCCATGACCATGAACAGCGTCACGACCTTGTACGAGATCTTCATCGCTGGTTTCGTGCCTCCTCCAGATGGTTGGTGCGTTGGCGGCCATGCCGCCGTTTCAACGTTCGACGTTCGGGGGCCGGCTGGGCCGGCCTGCGGTCGCCCGGGGGCGGCCGAGTGACTCGGTGGTACGTGCGTGAGGCGGGGTACCGTCCTCGGACCGCTCGCCGCTGACCTCAGTCCTGCTTCCGATCCACCTCCTGCCGCCGGTGCGGCGCCGGCCCCGTCGAGCCGCGGACGATGAGTCGCGTCTCGAGCCGGTGCTCCTGGGGTTTGTCGTCATCGGTGCGTTCGATGATTGTGAGGAGTCTGCGTACCGCTTCTTCGCCTTTTTGGCGAATCGGCTGGTGAACGGTCGTCAGCGGCGGGTCGACGTACGGGGCGAGATCGATGTCGTCGAAGCCGACGACGCTGACGTCGTCCGGCACGCGCAGCCCGAGGTCCCGGACGGCGCGCATGACGCCGATCGCCATCGCGTCGCTCATCGCCAGGACGGCCGTCGGCCGGCGGCCCTCATCCCAGGCCCGATCGAAGGCCGCTTTGCCGCCCTCGATGGAGGCCGGACCGCTCACAACGGCGTCGTCCCCGACCTCGATGCCGGCAGCGTCAAGCACGACCCGGTAGCCGTCCAGGCGCCGGGCCATGACGCCGCCCGGATCCTGCCCCGACGCAGCGTGCGGTCGCTCGACGCCGACGACGAGGAAGTCGCGGTGGCCAAGGCCCACCAGGTGCTCGGCGGCTGAACGCGCGCCGCCCTCGTCGTCAACGGCGACCCATTCCTGTTCCGGCAGGGCGGTCGAGTCGACGAGGACGATCGGCAGCCCGGCCCGGCGGATCTGCTCGACCTCGGGATGATCCTTCGAGAGCCCGACTGCGACTACGCCGTCAACGGTCGCGCGCCCGATCGCGTGCGCGAGCGAGCCGTGAAGCGGCGAGATGAAGTGGAGCGCATAGCCCATCCGCTCGGCAGCGAGCGCGACGCCCTCGCTGAACGCGCCGAAGAACGGGTTCGAGAAGATGACCGACAGCGCCTGTGGCGTGAGCACGCCGATCGTCATCGTCTGGCGCTGGGTGAGCATCCGGGCCACCGGGTGCGGCCGATAGCCGAGCGACTCGGCGATCTCGCGGATCCGGACGGCCGTGTCAGTGGCGAGTCGGTCGGGCGAGTTGAAGGCGAACGAGACGGCCGTTTTCGAGACGCCCGCTTCGCGAGCGACGTCGGCGATCCGCGGTCGACGGGTCCGCTGCTCCAATCCCAACCTCGGCTGTCGTTCAGGTGCCTGGTGCGTCCGCTGAGCGGCCCCGTCGGGGTGGACGGCAGTCGCCGCTCGTCGCTGGGAGTCGGGGGGTGAACCGGTTTAGCAAACCGGTTTAGTGGACTCTAGGGTGGAGCTCCCGGCGCTGTCAATACCCAAGCGAGCCTGAGGACGCAAGTATCGATGTGGCGCCGCGGATCGCAATGGCAGAATCAGGGCGATGGTCGCCCAGCTCCGGGGCATGCCCGCCGCGCTCGTCCTGTTCCTCGTCTACGCCTTCGCGATCCTCATCGTCATCGGGCTTGCGCTGCCGTACGTCGTCAGCCTCGCCGGCACGATGCCCGTCAGCCTGCCCGGCGTGGTCGTCATGGCCCTGCTCGCGTACACCATCTTCACGATCACAGTCATTCTGCAGCGCAAGCAGGTCGGCCGCGGCCTCGCGCTCGGCCTGAGCACGCTGACCCTGCCGGCGCTCGCGTTCGCCGCCTTCGGTGGATTGGTCGTGCCGGCCGTCGCGATCGGGCTGCTGGCCGTGCTGCTCTTCCGCGGCCTCGTCGGCGGCGGTGTCCGGGCCTACCTCAACGAGCCCTGAGACCCGAGCCCTGATACCCTCTGCCGGCGCGTTTCGTCGGGCCTGC
>DASRJS010000116.1:0-13998 GCA_035649355.1 Candidatus Polarisedimenticolia bacterium | reverse complement strand
GAGCCATCCAATTTCGGCCCGCCGCTCCACATCCATCGCGATTGCGCCGAGGCGTTCTACGTCCTCGAGGGCGAGTACCGGATCTTCATCGCGGGCCGTGAGTTCGCCTGCCCCGCCGGCTCGTTCATCTACATCCCAACGGGCGTTGAGCACGGCTTTCGTGTCGGCGACAAGCCGAGCCGCAAGCTGAACCTGTACGCGCCGGCCGCGATGGTCGGCTACTTCGATGAGCTGAGCTCCGCCCTGACCAACGGGAACGACGCGGCCTCGAACCTCGATGCGATCGCGCTTCGCCACGGCATGGAGGTCACCGGACCAGTGCCAGAGGGGTACCTCTAGGACCGCGGACTCGACTCAGCTCTCGGTGAGCGTCGCCTCCACGGAGAGCTCAACATTGCCGGCGATCGCGCGCGAGATCGGGCAGCCGTCCTTGGCCGCGTTGGCCAGCTCGTCGAACTTCGCTTTGTCGATCCCGGGTACGACGCCGGTCACCTTGATCGCGCTGCTCAGCACGGTCCAGCCCGCCTCGCGCTTGTCCGCGGTGACGTCGACGCGGACGTCGAGCTTCGTCGCGGGCGTTCCGTTCTTCCCAAGCTGATTCGCGAAGGCCATCGAGAAGCAGCTCGCGTGGGCAGCCGCGAGGAGCTCCTCGGGGCTCGTTCGGCCGTTGTGGGCCTCGGTCCGGGAGCTCCAGGTGAGCGCCTGCCGCGAGATGGCGCCGCTCGAGACATACAGGAGCATGCCCGAGCCCTCGGTCAGGTTTCCGCTCCACGTCGCGATGGCGTGACGGGTTTCGGCCATGGTTCACCTCGTTGGGTCGTCGCAGCCGTGCTCGCTGCCAACGCTGATTCTGCTGCCACCGGAAGAATCGGGCTCAATCGAGGGGTAAGCCGGCGACAACGCCGTCCCTGGACGTGTTTCCTGCACGAATGAATCGGTTTCGAGCCCGAAAAGGGCGGCGCGGGCAGGCCTGAGGCGTCTGCCGGCCGGGAAGTTCCGGTGTGGGCGGAATCGGCGCGCGTTTTGGGCGCTGTCCGCGATCGGTCAGGTCAGGCGGCGGAGGTCAGGGCCAGCTGCTCCTTCACGGCCGTCATGAAGAGCCGGGTCTTGCCCTGCCGCGGCAGGACGATCCGGGCCATCCCGCCGAACTCGCGGAAGGCTTCCAGGGCCGAAGCGAACGCCGGGACGAACCCGGAGTCGGCGAGCGGGTCGAAGCCGTCTTCGAACCAGACGTTGATGACCTTCAGATCACCGACCTTTCGTTCGAACTTCGGCTCGATCCGGCCCACCAGCCGGTCGCCGTACAGCAGTGGCAGGACGTAGTAGCCCCAGCGCCGCTTCGCCGCCGGGACATAGACCTCCCAGACGTAGTCGAATCCGAAGAGCTCGCGCATGAACGGCCGGTCCCAGCAGAACTGGTCGAGCGGCGCGAGGAAGGCGACGCCGGGCGCATGGCCGTTCGGCTGTTCGCCGGCCGCGATCTCCGTTTCGGCCTGCTCCAGCAGCGGCAGCTCCGAGGCGACGACGTGGCGCTGGATGCGTACACCCTCGACATCGACCGGAATCAGCTCGCCCGCTTCGACGAGCTCCGCGAAAAGGAGCTTCTTCGCGGCGGTCCCGATCGGCAGGCCGTCCTCGATGCCGAGCTCCTTCCCGAAGTACGTGCTCGCGAAGATCTCGGCTGGCCCGGACGCTCCGAGCAGGCCGTGCGCCCGGTACCGCGAGAGCAGCTTGTGGCGCAGCTGATCGCGGGGCGACGGCCGCTGCGCGAGAAGCTCCTCTGGAAACAGCCGCTCGATCAGGTCGTACACGCGCAGGTTGCCCTGGCGCCGCGCGATCCCAAGGCGGCCCGCCTCCGCGAGCGCCTCGAGGATCGCGCGGACCTGGTTTGTCGGCCGCCAATACCAATCGATGCGTTCGCGCGGCTCGACCGTCCGCGGCAGCAATGGGCCCTTCTCGCGGATGAGCGTGAGCATCTCCTCGACGAGCGGGGCGTGCTCGTCGAACGTGCCGCCTTCGTGCACGAGCCGCGACCGGTCCCACGCGATCCGGTAGTACGGCAGCTCCGCCGTCGGGACGAGCGAGAGCATCTTGTTGAACGACTCGAACAGGTCGCGCGTCTCGTAGAGGAGCGCGTCGGTCCACTCACGGCGGTAGCCGGCGATCCGCGCCTGGAGGACGAGGTCGTGGTTTCGGCCGGCGATGTCGAGCGGATCGAACTGGATCGTGCCCAATCGGTCGAAGATCGTCATCACGCTCTCCGGGCGTGCCGGCAGCGAGCGCGGCGGAGCGAGAAGATGGCGGATGACGAAGAAGCGGCGCGCGACCGCCGCCGAAACTCGGCGGGGTTCGGTCACGCGCCGGACCGTCGACGTCGGAGCAGCGCAAACCCGTTGAGCAGGAGCGTGACGACGAGAAGCAGGACCGCGGCGGCAAAGCCAAGATCGGGCCGCACATACTCCTCTGGCGGGAATCCCTGCTGTGGCGCCACGTTCAGTGACTCGAGGCGCTGGACGATCCGAATCGTCAGCCAGCTGTCGAAGCCCGCCACGCCGACGATGAGCCCGATGACGGCGAGCGCCGGAAGGGCGACGAGCGCCTCGAGCCGTCCGGGCCGTGCGACGGAGATTGCGAACGCAGCCACCGTCAGTGCAAGCGCGACCGTCACCGCAATCTGACCGGGGATCGCATCCTCGGCTGACAACGGCCCAGGTGCAGGTGCGCCACCCGCCGCCTCGACCGTCGGGTTACCGCCGAACGCGAGCGAGACGCCAGAGTACTTGGCCGTGATCCCACCCCCGCCGCTGCCGTAGCCCCGAGGCGTGGCGCACGAGACTGACGCAAACGGCAAGACGAAGACCAGGATCGCGAGGCCAAGTTGCCACGGTGAAACACGTCGGGCCACACGGGCGGATCGCGTTTCGATCGGCTCCAACATCCCGTCGATGGTAGTCATGGCGTGTCCTGAATTTGTCAGGTTCTCCCGATCAGGAGCGCCTCGAGGCGTTCGATGAACGCGAATTGCGCGTCCTTGACCAGCCGCCGCGCGTCCGCTGGCGTGAGCCATGAAACGCGGTCGATCTCAGGGTAGAAGGCGATCCGCCCCGTGCCGGGCGGCCATTCCATCTCGAAGAGGTTCGAATGCGCGCTCGCCACGTCCAGGTCGCCCTCGACCGCCCAGGCGTGGACGGTCTTGCCGCCGCGCTGGACGATCGAACCGAGCTCGAGGCGCGGCCCGGGAGGCACCGGATGACCGGTTTCCTCGAGGAACTCGCGCTCTGCCACCGCGAGCAGGTTCTCTTCCGGTTCGACCTCGCCCTTCGGGATCGTCCAGACGCCATCGTCGCGCCGTTCGAAGTACGGCCCGCCTGGGTGGCCGAGCAGGACCTCGAGCCCTGCTGCCGGCCTGCGATACAAGAGGATTCCGGCGCTGATCCGCTTTGACGCCATCGCCGGATCGTAGCGGCGGCTTCAGCGGCGTTACGCAGTTGCAAGGAATCGCGCTAGCACTGAGAGGCGGGCGTAGCGGGCTGACGAACGAAGATTCGGCCGGGACGAGCCATGGGACGCTGGAGGTTTCTCGTGAGCGCCCGTCGGCTGGCCATCGTCGCTCTGGTGACCGCATTGGCCGTGATCGTCCCTCTCTCCGTTTCCTTCGCCCAGGGCCAGGTGACCGTCCCGACCTCGGTCGGCGCAACCGTCACGGTCACCTGGCAGGGCACCACCCTGCCCGGCGCCAACGCGACGAGCGACTGCACGGGCGCGACAGCAATTGGCGCAGACGTCCACGAGGTCGACCTCCTCGTGCCGGCGGGAGCCTATAGCTCGGTCGCCGTGCTCGCGACCGCCACCATCACGTACAGCGGCAGCGGTGACCTCATCGTCACGATCGTCCGGCCCGACGGCAGCTCGGTTTCAGACGACAGCGGGTCGTTCGATGCGGACGAGAGCGTCAGCATCTCGAACCCGCCGGCGGGCCTGTACCGCATCATCGCGTGCCCGTTCGCGGCCGTCGCACCGCAGGCCTACAACGGAACGTTGACCTTGACGGCGAGCGCGCCCCCGCCGCCGGCACCGCCGACGTGCAGCACGCCGGGCAAGGCCCTCGCATTCTCGGCGCCTTCATATGTCGACACCGCCCGGGCCGGCGGCGAGCCCAGCATCTTCGCGCTCCCCAACGGGACGCTTCTCTACGCCGCGCATGCCGGCACGACGCACTTCTACTCGCTCGAGGCCGATGACCCCGACAGCGAGGCGTTCTTCGAGCACTACCGCGGACAGGTCTACGCCTGGGCAAGTGACGATCGCGGCGCGACGTGGAACTTCGTCGACCGGACGCTGCCGCCAGACAACGCACCCGGCTCCGGCTTCTCGGACCCCGACTTCGCGATCGACGCCGCTGGCAACGTCTACCTCTCGGAGATCAACCTCGCGAACGTCGCGGTCTCGAAGTCAACGACGTCCGGCCACAGCTACGTCCTCCAGAACTTCTTCGCGCAGACGATCACCGATCGCCAGTGGACGGCGGCCGGTCCCGCGAACACGCTGTTCATCGTCGGCAACCCGGACGAGGGCGGCACGTTCCCGACGGACCCGGTCGGACACACGGGCCACACGATCTACCGCAGCACGGACGGCGGGAAGACGTACTCGAAGGGTGTGTTCGATGACGGGGGTCTCGGCGACATCGTCTATGACAGCGTCGCGAAGACCCTCTACGAGGCCCATTACTCGAGCGGCGTCCTCCAGATCGCCGCGTTCCGGCGCGCGCTTGACCCGGTCGCCGAGCTGGCCTTGACGCCGGACCTCATCACGATCGCCAGCGGCGTGAGCATGCTCTCGCACTGGCCTGCGATCGACACCGACGCAAAGGGCAACGTCTACATCGCCTGGGACGAGAGCGGCAGCGGCACCCGGCAAGCCGGCGTGTGGATGTCGTACTCGACGACGGGTGGCCGATCCTGGGCCGAGCCGACACGGGTCGACACTGGCGACCAGACCGACATCTGGCCGTGGATCGCTGTCGGTGAGCCGGGACGCGTCGCCGTCGCGTGGTTTGGCAACGACCACGCGCTGCCGGCAAACAATGCGGAGAGTGCGGGGCCCAACGACCCGTGGAACGTCTACGTCGCCCAGACGGCGACCGGCCTCGGCTGCACAGATTCGACGCACCCGGGGTTCCGCGTGACGAAGGCGACCCCGCAACCGTTCCATGTCGGCACGATCTGCATGGGTGGCACGATCTGTCAGGCCCAGCTCGTCGATCGCCGCCTCGGCGACTACTTCACGATCGACATCGATACGACCGGCGCGCTCGTCGCGGCCTACTCGGACACTCGTCAGGGTGGTTCGGTGTCTCTGCCGGCGTTCTTCAAGCAGGTCGGCGGTCCGACATTTGCGAAGGGCAAGCCGATCGGGACGGGAGGCCACTAGCAGCCTGTTGGAACGGGGCGCGATGTAGGATCGAGGCGTGCCGAGCGACGCCTCTGAGCGGAACATCGCGCTCTTCCATCAAGCGCACGAGGCCTTCGAGCGCGGCGACACCGAGGCGATGCGGAGCTGGTTCGCGGACGACTTCGTGTGGCACGAACCGGGTCACAACCCGCTGAGCGGCGACTACCGCGGCGCCGACGCTGTGTTCGGGCTGTTCGGGAGAATCGGCAAGGCCACGAACGGCCATTTCGACACGCACCTCGAGGACGTCGTGGCAAACGACGGCCATCTCGTCGCGCTGCTCCATCTCGAGGCGAGCAGCGGCGCGAACTCGATCTCGATGTCGCGGGTCAATGTCTACCGCGTGAATCCCGATGGCCGCGTGGCGGAGCGATGGGGGTATGTCGGCGACCAGGCGGCCTTCGATGACCTGTTCGCGGACGCTTGAGGTCACCCGCTCGAGCCACTTCTTGGCCGGTCGTTGACGCTTCGGAGCCTAATCCCGATAATCTGACTCGGGATTAGATCACGCCCGCCGCCCGCGGGCCAAGAGGTGCCGATTGACCTCCGTTCGAACGCGCGAAGCGACCGTCGACCGTCGCGAGCAGTACGCCTTCCACGACGACATCGTCTACCTGCGGGAGACGAAGCGCGGGCTGACCCGCGAGACCGTCGAGGAGATCAGCGCGTTCAAGAACGAGCCGGAGTGGATGCTCAAGTTCCGGCTTCGAGCCTACGACCACTTCCTCAAGCGGCCAATGCCGACATGGACGGACGGGCTCGACCGGCTCGACTTCGACAAGATCGTCTACTACCGCAAGCCGTCCGAGCGCGAAGAGAAGTCGTGGGACGACGTGCCCGAGCAGATCAAGGCGACGTTCGAGAAGCTCGGGATCCCCGAGGCGGAACGGAAGTTCCTCGCCGGCGTCGGCGCCCAGTACGACTCGGAGGTCGTCTACCACTCCGTCAAGGAGGAGCTCTCGAAGATCGGCGTCGTCTTCATGGGCACCGACCAGGGGCTCAAGGAATACCCCGAGATCTTCGAGAAGTACTTCGGCACGATCGTCCCGCCCGAGGACAACAAGTTCGCCGCGCTGAACAGCGCGGTCTGGTCGGGCGGCTCGTTCGTCTACGTGCCGAAGGGCGTCGAGGTGCCGCTGCCGTTGCAGGCCTACTTCCGGATCAACGGCGAGAACACCGGCCAGTTCGAACGGACGCTGATCGTCGTCGACGAAGGCGCGAAGGTCCACTACATCGAGGGCTGCACCGCCCCGATCTACGCGACCGACTCGCTGCATGCCGCTGTCGTCGAGGTCGTCGCGCTGCCGAAGAGCAACGTCCGCTACACGACTATCCAGAACTGGTCCAACGACGTCTACAACCTCGTGACGAAGCGCGCCCACGCGTACGAGAACGCGAGCGTGGAGTGGATCGACGCGAATACCGGCTCACGGAAGACGGTGAAGTTCCCGAGCATCTACCTGCGCGGTGAGGGTTCACGGGCGGACATCATCTCGGTCGCCGTCGCCGGCAAGGGCCAGCACCAGGACACCGGCGCGAAGGCGATCCACCTTGCGAAGAACACGACGAGCCGGATCGTCTCGAAGTCGGTCTCGAAAGATGGCGGCCGGGCGACGTACCGCGGCCACCTCAAGGTCTCGCCGGGCGCAACCGGGGTCGTGGCCTCCGTTCGCTGCGACGCGCTGATGCTCGACGACCAGAGCCGCAGCGACACGTACCCGTACATCGACATCCAGGAAGACGACACGACGATGACCCACGAGGCCACCGTGGGAAAGATCAGCGCGGACCAGATCTTCTACCTGATGAGCCGCGGCCTGACCGAGAACGAGGCCCAGAACCTCGTGATCCAGGGCTTCCTCGAGGTCTTCACGAAAGAGCTGCCGATGGAATACGCCATCGAGTTCAATCGCCTCGTGAAGCTCGAGATGGAGGGCTCGCTCGGCTGACGCCCGCGCCGGGCGCGAAAAACGCCCGAAGGGGCCCGATCACTAGCTGCTCCACCCCCAGTAAACCAAGGGCGGATCACTAGATGTTCAAGCTCCTTCGAGCAGGAACACCATAGGATGGCCAAACTCACAGTGACCTCCACGATCGACCGGCGCGCCTATCGCCGACGTTTCAGTCTGGGAGCCCACGCATGACGACTCCGGTCGCGACGGCGAGCCCGGCGCCCGCCCGTCCGGCGCGTCGCGCGCCCGCGGACCTGCCATTCCGGTTCGCGGATCGCGGCCTGGCGCAGGCGCTCGCCGCGGAGCGCGAGGAGCCGGCCTGGCTGCGCGCGGAGCGGATCGCGGCTTGGAAGGCCTTCGAAGACCTCCCGGTCGAGAGCAACCAGCTCTACACGCCATACGTCGACCTTCGAAACGCGAAGCTCGAGTCGGCACGGCCGTACGTGAGAACGGCGGCTGGTTCGGCCGGCGTGTCGGCCGATCTGCCGGAGGGAGTCGCGGGCGTCATCGAGATCGTCGAGGACGGGCTCGGGATGATCGTGCTGTCGAAGGCGACGGCCGACGCGGGTGTCGTCCTCGAGACGTTCAGCGCCGCGCTCGCCCGGGATCCGAAGGGCCTGCGCGCAGATCTCGAAGGCGGTTCCTCCCTTCCCACCGACGACAAGCTGGCTCAGCTCGCCCGCGGCTTCTGGAGCCAGGGCATCCGGCTCGTCGTTCCGGCCGGCGTCCGCCTCGACGAGCCGATCCTCATCCGCTGGCGCTCGTCACGGCCAGAGCGCGCGCTGATCACGCGAACGCTCGTTCGGCTGGAAGACGGCGCGTCGGCGTCGATCGTCGAGGAGATGGAGCCGTCCGGTCCGCACGTCGAGTGCGCCGCAGGCGAGGAAGTGCCGCAGGGCCTGTTCCACGGGACGACCGAGGTGACGCTCGGTCGCGACGCGCACCTCACAGTCGCCTCGATCCAGGACCTGCCGACCAGCCAGGTCGCGTTCGGCCATCGGCACGCGTCAATCGGCGAGGGCGCGTCGCTCCGCTGGGCCCTCGCCCAGCTCGGCTCGAAGCTCGTCCGGTCCCGCGTCGACAACCGCCTCGAGGGCGATCGAAGCTCGGTCGAGCAGGTCGAGATCGTGTTCGGCAGCGAGGACCAGTTCTTCGACCTCACCTCGTACACGACGCACGTCGGGCGCGACACCACCGGCAACCTGCTATCGAAGGGCGCGCTCCTCGACAAGTCGCGGAGCTACATGAAGGGCCTGATCACGATCGAGAAGAGCGCGATCGGCACCGACAGCTTTCTCGGCGAGTTCGGGATGAACCTCTCGCGCGCCGCCCGCGCCGTGGCGATCCCGTCACTCGAGATCGACCAGCCAGACTGCCGCCGGGCGGCCCACTCGTCCTCGGTCGGGCCGATCGACGAGAACCAGCTCTTCTACCTCGAGTCGCGCGGCATCGCCCCGGACGAGGCGCGCAAGTTCATCGTCCTCGGCTTCCTCGAACCGGTCGTCGCGCGGGTGCCGCTGGCCGGCGTCCAGGACCAGCTTCGGACCCTGCTCGACGAGAAGTGGGCGGCAAGCGGCGGCATGGCGGGGGCGTCCGGCGCCTCGGCCGCCTGAGGCGCGGGGCGCTTCGAGCGTGCGCCGCATCGACCTCGTCGGGGTGGACGAGGTCCCCGACGGGACGATGAAGCTGATCTGGGCCGACGGCACGGAACCGGTCCTCGTCGTCAACGTTGGCGGCGAGTTCCACGCCTACCAGGGCATCTGCAGCCACGAGTACTTCGAGCTCGACAAGGGCTTCCTGAACACCGAAGGCGCGGGCGATTCGAAGGGCCCGACGCTGACCTGCGCGCTCCACCTGTCGCGCTTCGACCTCGTTGACGGCTATCCGCTCGACCCGCCAGCTGAGGACGCGCTCGCGATCTACCCGGTCGTCGTCGAGGACGGGCGGGTGCTCATCGAGGTCCCGGAGGGTCCGCTTGAGGTCAACGGCTAGCGGCTGACCTGGCGGCCTGGCACGCGTGACTTAGCCGCTCGTGGCCGTCACCTGCGGCAGCCCACGGAACAGCGACGCGCCCATCGCGATCCACGCCAGCAGGAACGGGGCCAGCACACCGGCGTACAGCACTCGCGTACTCACGAGATCCATGTTGGCCTGCCACAACCAGAGTCCGACCGCGCCGATCGTCGTAGCGAGGTGGGCGACGGGAACCAACCACGAGGTGACGCCGATCCGGGCGAGCGCGACCGTCACCATCGTCAGCCCGATGAGGAACAGAATGACTGGCCCACCCAGCGCCACCAGCGCCCCCACGAGCGTCACACCTGCTCCGATCGCGCCCAGTGGGCCGATGTGATCCTGGAACCGCCACGCGAGACCGATCGTGCTCGCCGAGAACGCGAAGGCTCCGACGAGCGTTCCAATGACGCCCCACACGCCGATGGAGCCCTCCCAGACGCCGTGGCTCAGGGGAACGAACAGGACGATCAGGATCGTCCATGCGAGCCCGCCCAGGATTGCTAGTGCGCCAAGGGTTCGAGTGTTCATCGTCAGGCTCCTCTCCAGACCTGGCCGCGGAGTACCGCGGAACGTCAAGCGCCAGCCAATGTCTGCAGGCATGCCGAACAGCAGGCGCAGCGCCATGTCGACACCGACGGAACGCCCGCGCTCCGTCGCTTCTTCCTGCTCGCACCACAGGTCGTCGGCGACCTCGTCGCGGCGCGCGGCCCGGAGGTCTGCAGGCAGGCCGCGGGTGTACAGGTCGACCCACGCCCGGACGAGGCCCGCGGCCGGCGAGCCGGTCATGACGGCTGGACCGCCGCGGAGCGGGGCAGGGCCTCACGGCGTTCGGCCGCGAGCGCATCGGCGTGGGCTGCCTCGCCCGACATCGTGACCCGGTAGTGACGCCGCCGCGGCCGGCCATCGTCGGCCGCGAGCTGGGGATCCTCCCAGCGGCTCGCGAGATAGCCCGCTCGTTCGAGCCGATCGAGCGCCTTGTACAGCGTCCCGTACGCCGTCAGCCGGCGGGCCCGCCGGCCATCCCGGATGTGCTTCGCCAGCAGGAAGCCGTGGGCCTCGTTGATGCCCTGGCTCCGGAGCTCGAGCGCGGCCTCGAGGATCGAGACCTCCAGCGGGACGAGGGAGCCTTCTTTGCGTCGCATAGCTATGCCGGAGACCCGTGGCCCGCCGACTCGGGCGATTGGACGTGGCGCGCGACCGACACGCCGAGCACGATCCAGCTCAGCACGAAGGGCGCGAACAGGAGCACGCCGCTGGCTCGCTCCATAGGTCCGCCGCCGAGTTGCAGGCTGGGCACGCCTGCAATCGCGAGCGCGATTGCGGTCGCGGCCTGCGCGATCGGGACTATGCGCGACACGACCCCGGTGCTCGAAACCTCCCAGAGCAGGATCGCCGACCCGACCGGGACGAGCAGGAACAGGACTCTCGGGGCGGAGCCCGTGGAGTCAGTCATCATCACGAGCGCACCGATCACCATCATGAACGCGCCGAGTGCGCTCAGCCCGCCGAGGCGATCCTGGACCTGATAGGCGAGCCCGATGGCGCTCAGTGGGAACCCGATCCCTCCGAGAAAGATGACCACGATCGTCCAGGAAACGCTCCAGATCTCAGCGCCGATCGCAACAAACGCGATCAGCCAGGCGGTCCATGTCAGGCCAGCGGCGAGGGCGAGCAGCCCAAGAGCACGGGTACTCATCGACGACCTCCTGTGCACTGCTTCGGCCGAGGGCACCTTCCCTGCGTCGCGTGCCGGAAGAATAGGAAGATATCGGCCTATTGTCAAGATGCCGCGCTGAATCGGCGTTGAAACACGTAGCGCAGGGCGCGAAACCCTAGTGGTGTGTCGCCTTCGCGAGCGTGTCCGCGCCGGAGCGGAGGCCGACGCGGAGCTCCCGCGGGCGCGCGATCGAGAAGCGCTCGTCGCCGGTGCCGGTCGGAACGCCATTGAGCCGGTCCACGACGTGCGCCCCGATCATCGGGCCATGCTTGTAGCCGTGGCCCGAGCCGCCGCCAACGAGCCAGACATTGTCGAAGTCGGGGTGGCGGTCGATGACGAAGTGGGTGTCGGGCGTGGCCTCGTACTGGCAGACGCGGGTCTCGACGATCGGGCGTGACGCAAGGTCCGGCATCCGCACCGCCATGTACTCGCGGGCGAGCCGGATCGTCTCGGCATCCACGAGGCGGTCGCCGTCGTCGGGGTCGAACGGCCCGCCGTACGTGTCCGGCGCGCACTTGACGCCGCGGCCGTCGACGGCAGGGATGCCGTAGTAGGCGAGGTCGTAGTCGACCCAGCACGGGAACCGTGCCGCATCCCAGCGGTCATCCGCGGCACCCGGGCCGAAGAACAGGACGTCCTGCTTCGTGACGTTGACGACCCCGCCGAGGACGTCCGGGAACAGCGCCGGCAGCCACGGGCCAGCAGCGAACACGAACTCGGAGGCGGAGATCCGCTCACCGCCGTCCGTCACGACGTCTGCGAGCCGCCGTCCGCTCGCCGCCCCCGGCCGCACGCGAGCCAGCTCGAACCCACCTCCGCCGTCGGAGAACCTCCGAACGACCGCCTGGACCCCCCGCCGCGCCATCAGCAGGCCGGCCTCCGGCTCGTGGACGACGAACGCCAGGTCATCCGTTCGAAGGCCCGGCCAGCGAGTCCGGGCATCGTCCGGCGACAGCTTTTCGACCGGGATGTCCAGTGAGCGGAGCGTCGCCACGGACTGGTCGTCGAACGCACCCTCCCGGTGCGCGAACCAGGCCGCGCCGCATTGGACGAAGATCGGCTTCTCGAGCCCGGACCCGAGCTCGGTCCAGGCGTCGCGCGCCTCGCGCGCCCAGCGTGAATAGAACGCATCCGGGCCGTGCGATGAGCGGATGATCCGGGTCTCGTCGCCCGAGGTTGCGCGCGAATGACCGGCGCCATAGGCGTCCAGCAGCAGCGTCCTGCGCCCGCCCTCGAGCGCGCGGAGGGCTGTCCACGCGCCCATCGTGCCCGCGCCGACGACCACGAGGTCCGGCGCCGGGCCGGACCGGCTCACGGCGTGAGCGCCAGCGTCGACGCCGTCGCGTTCTGCACGGCCACACCGGAGAACGGCAACGGCACGGTCTCGCCGAGCAGCCACTCGTCGATCAAGTCGCCGTAGTGACGGTCGAACGGGTTGCCGCTCTGGCCGGTCGTGATCACGATCGTCGCGCCGTCGAGATTCGCCATGTCGACGACGAACCGGTACGAGGGCCCGTTCGAGACCTCGAAGATGTCGGCGAGCCCCACGCCGCGCGACTCGCTGTCGTCCGGGTCCGGGTAGCCGCGCCAGATCTGGTAGTAGTTGTTGTCGATCGCGCCGGCGGCGCCGGGGGCCGGCTTCGTGGCGCTGTTGAAGTACCACTCGAGCGGGCCGATGCCCGAGCCGCCGAGCGTGGATTCGCGGAACGTCACGGTGTGCAGCCGGCCCCACGTCCAGCGCGACTGATCGCCCAGGGTGGCTCGCAGGTCCGCGCCGACCGCGTCGAAGGCGGCAGCCGAGACGGTCCGGCCGTTCTCGACGCCGTCCGTCGTGATGTCGTCCCACCACGCATTGCCCGGCTCCGCGATGAGCTTCTGGAGCAGCTGGCCGGACGTATCCGAGCCGACCCAGTCGCGAGCCAGTGGCCCGAGCTCGTCGTCGAACGCCTTTCGGACGAGCGCCAGCTCGACGCTGACGTAGGCCGCGCAACCGCGTGAGTCGATGTCGCAGCGGCGGTTCCAGCTCGCGATCGAGTCCTTCAGGCGACGGCCATCGTCGGTGGCCGGTTTCGCCAGCTCGAGCAGACCCGGGATGATCCCGTCCGCGCGGAGCAGGTGGGTGTCGTTCTGGATCGCCGAGATCTCGGCGGTCGTGACGCCATCCTTCGCCGCTAGGGTCAGCAGGTCGAGGATCCGCTGGGCCCGTTCGCCACGATCCCAGTCGTCCGAGATGAAGTACGGGTAGGCGTCGTCGACCGCGGCGTTGTTGGCGCTCACGATCAGGCCATTCGGCGGATCGAGCTGCCAGGGCAGGTCTTCGAAGGGGATCCAGCCGGTCCAGTCCTCCAGGCCCGTGCCGTTCCGGATCCGGTCTCCGTTCGGAGCGCCGTCGCGGATCGGGATCTTGCCCGGCAGCTGGTAGCCGACGTGGCCGTCAACGTCCGCGTAGACGAAGTTCTGCGACGGAGCGCCCCACACTTCGAACGCGGCCCGGAACTCGTCGAAGCTCGAAGCGGTGTTCAGCCGGAACAGGGACTCGAGGGCGCCGTCCGGCTCGAGCAGGGTCGTCCAGCTCAGCGCCGTCGGCGGAGCATCGGCGAGGCGGTCGTCGACGTCGTTGAGGATGGGCCCGTGGACGCTCGAACGGACGGTGATCGTCACCGGGTCACTGCCGGCGACGTTGATCGTCTCCTTCCGCGTCTCGAACTTCTTCGATTCGCCCTTGTAGAGGTATGCGTCCGGATCGTTCGGGTCGACCTTCTCGGCGAACAGATCCTGGACGTCCGGTCCCACGTTCGTGGCGCCCCAGGCGATCCGGGCGTTGTGGCCGAGCACGACCGCCGGCGCACCGGGGAACGA
>DASRJS010000115.1:0-8457 GCA_035649355.1 Candidatus Polarisedimenticolia bacterium | reverse complement strand
CCGGCTCGAGATCGAGGGCGTCCTCGTGTCGTGGGCTGTACCCCGCGGGCCAACGCTCGACGCCGGCCAGCGGCGGATGGCCGTCCATGTCGAGGACCATCCGATCGAATACCTCGACTTCGAGGGCGTGATCCCAAGCCGCCAGTACGGCGCCGGCGACGTCATCGTCTGGGACTGGGGCACGTGGCAGCCGGAGGCGGAGACGCCGGACCCAAGGCCCGCGATCGAGGCAGGCGAGCTGAAGTTCCGCCTCGATGGCGAGAAGGTCAAGGGCCGCTTCACGATCGTCCGGACGAGCGGGCGCGGCTCCCCCCGCGCGTTCGAGGACGACGAGGGCGACCAGTGGCTCCTGATCCATAAGCGGGACGCCGACTCACAGCCCGGCTGGGACGCCGAGGACTTCCCGAAGAGCGTCAAGACCGGCCGAACGAACGACGAGGTCAAGGAGGAGCGCGACGCGCTGTGGATCAGCGAGGCGCCCGCCGAGACCGCGCGGATCGACCTCTCGGCGGCAACCGAGGCACCGTGGCCGGGCTTCATCGAGCCGATGGCAGCCACGCTCGCCGACCGCCCGTTCCGTGACGAGGACTGGCTGTTCGAGATCAAGTGGGACGGCTACCGGCTGCAGGCCCACGTCCGCGATGGCAAGGTCCGAACGTTCACCCGCAACGGCCACGACGGGGAGGCCTACTTTCCGCGGCTGCTGACGCCGGGGACGTGGATCGACGCGCGGGAGGCGATCGTCGACGGCGAGGTCGTCGCGGTGAAGCCCGACGGCATGCCCGACTTCGGGCTGCTCCAGGAGCGGATGGGCGAGTCCGGCCGGGCTGCGGGCGGATTGATGTTCCAGGCGTTCGACCTGCTCTACCTCGATGGCCGATCCCTGCTGAAGCTGCCGCTCGAGGACCGCAAGCGGCTGCTCCGCTCGGTCCTGCGCGACGATTCGCGGGTGCGTTTCGCAACCCACGTGGAGGCCGAGGGCGTCGCGTTCTACGAGGCGGCCTCCAAGCAGGGCCTCGAAGGCGTCCTCGCGAAGCTCCGCCGGTCCGTCTATGAGCCGGGCCGCCGAAGCCCGGCCTGGCTGAAGTTGAAGATCCGTCCAGAGCAGGAGCTCGTCGTGGGCGGCTGGACGCCGGGCGAGGGCAGCGCCCGCGAGCTCGGGGCGCTCGTGGTTGGCGTGTACGAACCGGATCCCGATGCGGCGCCCTCCACCAACGGCCGGAGACGCGCGAAGGCGGCCCAGCCGGCGCTGCGGCTGCGTTTTGGCGGGAAGGTGGGATCCGGGTTCGACGGCAAGACCCGGAAGATGCTGCGCGAGCGGCTTAGCGCGCTCGAGACGACGACCTCGCCGTTCAACCCACCACCACCGAAGGACTACCGCGGGCGCTGGGGCGGCGACCTCGGCGGCGTGGTCTGGACCAGGCCGGAGCTCGTGATCCGCGCCGAGATCGGCGGCTGGACGCGCGAGGGCATCGTCCGCCAGTCGGCGTACAAGGGCATCGACGAGGGCAAGGACCCGCTCGATGTGCGCCAGGAGGCGGCCGTCTCGTCGACGAGCGCCGTCGAGACCGCGGAGAGCGAGACGCCCGAGCCGAAAGAGCGGGCCGCGGGCCGCGGCGGCCCGAAGCAGAGTGGCGGCCCGAGGCAGAACGCCGCGGCGACGCGGCTGTATCGCTGGGAGGCGACGACCGAGGAGCTCGCCGCGCTCGACGGCCTCGCAAAAGAGGGGCCCTGGTCCGTCGGCGGGTTCGAGCTGAAGCTCACGAACCTCGACAAGCCGCTGTTCCCGCCACAGGCGGGCGACAGCCGCGGGCCGATCACGAAACGCGAGCTCATCCGCTACTTCGCGCTCATTGCGCCGACGCTGCTGACGCACCTGGAGGAGCGGGCGCTCAACCTCACACGCTACCCGGACGGCGCGGGTTCGCCGGGGTTCTGGCAGAAGGACATCCCGAAGACTGCGCCGGACTGGCTGCGCCGCTGGCGCGAGGTCGGCGTGGACGCCCGCGAGGCGAATGAGCATCTCGTCGCGGACCGGGTAGCGACGTGCTGCTGGCTCGGCAACCAGGCGTCGTTCGAGTTCCACGCCTGGACGAGCCGCCTCGATGCGCCGTGGCGGCCGACGTTCGCGCTCATCGACATCGACCCCGGCGAGAAGACGACCTGGGACGAGACGCTCATCCTCGCGCGCCTCTACCGGACGGCGCTCGGCCACCTCGGCGTGCGTGGCTACCCGAAGACGACCGGCAAGCGCGGGATCCAGGTCTGGATCCCGATCGAGCCGCGCTACGACTACTCGCAGACGAGCGACTGGGTCGAGAAGCTCAGCCGCGCGGTCGGCGCGATCGTGCCCGACCTCGTGTCGTGGGAATGGGCGAAGAAGAGCCGCAGCGGCAAGGCCCGCCTCGACTACACGCAGAATCAGCCGATCAAGACGCTCGTTGCGCCGTACGCGGTCCGGCCGGCAATCGGCGCGCCAGTGTCAGCCCCGATCTCGTGGGATGAGCTCGACGATCCCGAGCTGCGGCCGGATCGCTGGACGATCCGCACGATCGTCGACCGGGTGGCTGATGTGGGGGACCGCTTCGCCGGGGTGCAGACGGACCTCCAGGTCCTGCCACCGATCTGAGGCCTGAGGCCTACTGGATCAGGCCGTAGTCCCGTGGCTTCGCGAAATCGGTGTCGCTGTAGAAGAAGTGGAAGGCGCTGTTGCCCGACATCTCGAGGTCGAAGCAGATGAACTGCAGCAGCAGGTTCACGTTGCCACCGCCGCTGCCGCCCGAGTTGCCGCCCATCAGGACCTTGCCCTGGGGCGCGTACACGGTGCCGCTGATCTCGACCGAGCCGCCACCGCTCAGCTGGACGATCGGCTGCGCGTAGGACGAGCTTGCGGCCGGCGACTTGTCCTGCCAGATGAGCAGGTTGCGATATTCGTAGTACTGGTTGGCGTTCGCCCGATCGTCGTACGCGCGGAGCTTGAGGGTCGCGCCGGCGCCGACCGTGACCTGGCCCATCGCGTTGCTGCCGCTGGCCGTGCCACGGTTGTAGAGCAGGACGCCGCAGGTGGCATCCGGGCAGTCCGTGGCGAACGAGCTGCAGTCGGTCGCGGTGGAGGTCGCCGAGATCGAGCAGAACGAGGCCTGTGCTCCGATGTCCAGACCACCGCCGTCGAAGACGTAGATCCCGGGGCGGAGGAGAGCGATCGAGGAGTTCCTCAGCTGGATCCCGCCGATGTAGACGCCCGGCTGGAGGACCATCGTCGTGTTGTTGAGGACGAGCCGGCTCGCCGAGCGCACGCACGCCGGCTGGCTCTGGCCCGCGCCGGTGCAGGTCGTGCTCCCATACGGGACCGATTCGAGGTCGATCAGCGGGTCGTCGAGCACGCTCGCACCGGTCGTCGGCGAAGGCGTGATCGTCAACGGACCGGGGGCATAGCCGCCAACCAGCTTGATCAGGGCACCGGTGCCGAGCGTGACGGTCGCCGAGTTGCCGTTCGCCGCCATTGCGCCGCCGTTCGCCGCGGTGCACGCGGAGTCGACGTACACGGAGCCGTCGAAGACCAGCGTCGGGCCGCCGGAGATGAGGAAGGCGGGGCAGCCGCGGCGGCCGTTCGGCCAGCCGCTGTTCGTCGGATCGAGGACGACGACCGAGTACGTCGAACCGGTGACCTGGCCGTTCAGGGCGACGGACGTCGTGGAGACATTGGCGGCCGAGAGGCCGATCGTCGCGCTGAGGTAGCTCGTTGACCGCACGTTCAGGTCGACGCGGACCGCCTGGTTCTCCTGCCCGTCCGGACACGTGATCGAGACCTGGCTGGACGTAATCGACGGCATGTTCACGGCGAGGCTGGCCATGACCGCATCGATGATGTCCTGGCGGGGTGCGCCCGGCGGGGCGTTCGAAACCGTGCTGCAGACGTGCAAGCCGCCGCTGACCTGGAGCGTGTTCGCCCCGGCGAGTGCGGCGGCGTCACCCGCGTTCTGGAGCTTCCGTCGCAGCACGAGCGTGCCGGCACCGTCGATGAGGAGCGCGCCGATCGCGAGGAGGACGACCAGGGAGAAGCAGAACAGCGGCAGGATCTGGCCGCGCGCGCCCTGCTTCGGGTCGGACGCGGTCATCAGTGGTTCACCATCATCGTGCTCGTCGCGCTGACACCGAACGGCTGCAGACCGAGGAGCGTGCCCATGATCATCGGGACCTCGCTCGAGACCTTGACCGTGACGGGTGTGCCGCGAACGTTCGTTGCGCCGGTGACGTCCGTATCACCGGAACAGCCGGAGCCATAGCAGACCGTGATGACGACGTTCGAACCGCCGGCGATCAGGAAGGTTCGCGCGTTCTCGCGGACACCCTCCTTTGACGGTGACGGGTACGGGCAGGACGAGCTGGCGGCCGGGATGACCGTCTTCTCGCCGGGCGGCCCGACGGGGCAGGTGTTCGACTTCGAGCCGCCATGGACGGTCGCGTAGCGGGCGGCTTCGCGGGCGGCATTGGCAACGGCGTTATTGGCCCAGATCGCCCGGCCGACGTCGATCATGCCGAGCAGCGCGACCGCGAAGATCGGCAGGATGAGGGCGAACTCGAGGAGCGCCTGGCCGCGTTCCCGCGGGCGGCCGCTGCCGTATCGGAGCATCACTCGCGGCCCTGCGCGACGCTGAACGTCGCCCGGGCCGTGATCAGCCACGAGCCGTTCTGGGTGATGAACGGCCAGGCGATGATCGGGCTGAACGGCAGCGTCGCCTGAACGGTTGCCGATCCGATCGGATAGCGGGTCGTCGCGCCGGCCGCGGTCGTGCTGATCGAGAACGAGACAACCGAGACGTTCGGGGACGTGCACTGCTCGACATCGTTCGGCGACGCGAGCCCGCTGCGCGTGAAACCGGGCACGCTCTGCGCCTGGAGGCAGATCGTCTTCTTTGCCTTCGTGGTCGCGTCAGCGCTGCTCGTGCCGCTCGTTGCGGCATATTCGGCGGCGTCGCGCGTCGCCGATTCGAGCGTGATCCAGGCCTGGTAGACGCGCGCAAAGTCGATCGTCATGCCGAGGAACGCGAGGAGAACGGGCAGGAGCAACGCAAATTCGGCCACGGACTGGCCACGGCTCGCGCCGTGCCGGGCTGGCCGCGTCGGGGTGAGGTCGATACGCGTGGATGTCGGGTGCATCGCAGGTCGAAACGTATGCGGAGCGTTGCTCGCGTGCGGCGACCCGTTGGTCCTCTCCACCCCGTACGAACGGGCCTGTGCGGGCGGGCAACGGCCCGCGTCTTGTACGCTCGCAGCGGGAGGTCCGAGCTCTGTTCTACCGCGCCGACCCGTGGCTCCACGTCATCGCCGGTTGCATGTCATCCGGAAAGACGGACGAGCTGCTGCGCCTCTTCCGCCGCGCCGAGTACGCCCGGCGGCGGATCCTGCTCGTGCGGCCGGACGTTGATTCGCGGACGCCCCCGGACTACGCGGAAAGCCGCTCACATGCGCGCTATCCGTCGCGCGTCGTGCCGACCGACGACCCGTGGCGGATCGTCGTTCTGGCCCGCGAGAGCGATGCGGACATGGTCGGGATCGACGAGGCGGAGTTCTTCGGGCCGGCGATCGTCGACGCCGTCGAAGCCCTGCGCCGGAGCGGCCGCCACGTCATCGTCACCGGCCTCAACCTCGACTTCGCCGGCCGGCCGTTCGGCTTCATGCCGGAGCTCATGGCCCGCGCGGACGAGGTGACGATGCTCACCGCGATCTGCGTGATCTGCGGCGAGGTCGCCACGAAGACGCAGCGACTCGTGAACGGCCGGCCTGCCGCGATCGACGACCCGCTCGTCGTCATCGGTGGCATGGACGACCACGCCGTCGAGACGTACGAAGCCCGCTGCAACCGACATCACGAGGTCGCGCCGCCCCGCTCCGAGACGGCGCCCGCCCAGCCGGAAGCGCCGACCGTTCCGCTCGACCTCTAGGGTCAGACCCGTGGGCGGACCTCGTGGTCGAAGCGCTCGATGGCCTTCGTCAGCCCATCCGGGTCCGACTCACCGAAGGACAGCACGAGGTAGTCGACGCCGATCGCCTTCCAGGCCTCGATCTCCTTGACGACCTCGTCGACGGAGCCGCGGATCGCGTAGAAGCGGTCGGCTGCCTCGGGCTTCTCGTCGAGGCGGACCCGGCAGCGTGCGGTGTACCGCGGCGTTGGGCGCCCGGCCCCTTCCGCAGCGGCGCGGATGATGCCCATCCGCTCCGAGTACTTGTCGGGCGGTGTTGCCGAGGAGTGATAGGCGTCCGCCAGGCGGCCAGCCCGCTCGAGCGCGCGCGGGTCGCGCCCGCCGATCCAGATCGGGACGTTGGCGCCTTGGGCCGGCAGCGGCCCGAACGCGTAGTTCGAGAACGAGTGGAAACGACCCTCGAACGGTTCGGTTGAGCCGGACCAGAGGTGGCGCCACAGCGAGACCGCTTCCTCGGTGTAGGCGCCACGCACGTGATAGTGCTCGCTGAACCCGAGGTTTCCGAACTCCTTGTCGGACCAGCCAACGCCGATCCCGGCGATCAGCCGGCCGCGCGACAGCGCATCGATCGTCGCGAGCTCCTTGCCGAGGATCACCGCGTTCCGGGCCGGGACGACGAACACGCTCGCACCGAGCTTGACGCGCTTCGTCCGCGCCGCGAGGTAGGCCAACGTGGCCGTGGCTTCGGTGATCCAGGCGTAGTCCGAGCCGTCGTCCTTGTCGACGAGCAGGTGGTCGGTCACCCAGACGCCGTCCCAGCCTAGACCCTCGGCGACGTCGGCGGCGGCCTCGACCGCCTCGACGCTCGCATCGGAGCCGAACGGAAGCGCGATGCCGAAATCCATGTCGGGGGATCGTAGTCCGGACCGGCCTACCATCGCCGGAATGGCCGACCACGACGCCGACGAGCCTCGCTTCACGAACCGGCTCGCGACCGAGACGAGCCCGTACCTGCTCCAGCATGCGCATAACCCGGTCGACTGGTCGCCGTGGGGCCCGGACGCGCTCGCTCGCGCGAAGCTCCTCGACCGGCCGATCTTCCTCTCGATCGGCTACGCCGCCTGCCATTGGTGCCACGTCATGGAGCGCGAGTCGTTCGAAGACGAGGCGACGGCGGCCGTCCTGAACGCGAGCTTCATCCCGATCAAGGTCGACCGCGAGGAGCGGCCGGACCTCGACCAGGTCTATATGGCCGCCGTCCAGGCGATGACCGGCGGCGGGGGCTGGCCGATGTCGGTCTTCCTGACGCCCGAGGGCCGTCCGTTCTACGGCGGGACGTACTTCCCGGACACGCCACGGCACGGCCTGCCCTCGTTCCGACAGCTCCTCGAGGGCATCCGCGATGCGTGGCGGACGCAGCGCGGCGAGCTCGAGACGTCCGGTCTGCGGCTCGTCGATGCCCTTTCCGGGGCGAATGCCCTGCCGCCGGGCTCTGTGGTGCCCACCGCCCAGGTGCTGGACACGGCTGTCGCGGGGATCGAGCGCCAGTTCGACGCCACGAACGGCGGCTGGGGCGGCGCGCCGAAGTTCCCGCAGCCGATGACGATCGAGTTCCTCCTGCGTCGGGCGGCCGCGACCGGGGACACGCGTCCGCTCGCCGTGGCGCGGCGGAGCCTCGATGCGATGGCCGACGGCGGGATCCACGACCAGCTCGGCGGCGGCTTCCACCGGTACGCGACGGACGCCCGGTGGCTGGTGCCGCACTTCGAGCAGATGCTCTACGACAACGCCCAGCTCGCGCGGGCGTACCTCCAGGCCTGGCGCGTCACGGGCGACGAGCGCTATCGCGATGTGGCGCTCGGCACGTTGGAGTACCTGACTCGCGAGCTCCGAACCACGGACGGCGCCTTGGCCGCCAGCCAGGACGCCGACACCGAGGGCGAGGAGGGCGGAACGTTCACGTGGACGGCGACCGAGATCCGCGACGTCCTTGGCGACGCGTCGCCCGCGTTCGAAGCCGCGTACGACGTTTCGGATTCAGGCAATTGGGAAGGCAAGACGATCCTCCAGCGGATCGCGCCTCCCGGCGGGCCCAAGGTCGAGGCCGAGCTCGCGACCGCGCGGGCCCGACTCCTCGCGCGACGTCAGACGCGGCCGCAGCCGGCCCGCGACGACAAGGCCCTGGCGGCCTGGGACGGCCTCGTGATCGGCGCGTTTGCGGAGGCTGCTCGGCTCCGGCTCGGCGACCGATTTCTTGACGCCGGCGTCGCGGCGGCGGACGCGATCCTGGCCGGCCTGTTCGACCCCGCGACCGGGCGGCTCAAGCGCTCCTGGAAGGACGGCCGAGCCACGGGCGAGGGCGTGCTCGAGGATTACGCCGACCTTGCCGACGGCCTGCTCGGGCTCTATGAAGCGACGTTCATCGAGCGCTGGTTCATTGTCGCGCGCCAGCTCGGCGACACGATCCTGGACCACTTCGTGGATCCGGATGGCGGCTTCTTCGACACCGCGGATGACCACGAGCGGCTGATCA
>DASRJS010000114.1:0-3646 GCA_035649355.1 Candidatus Polarisedimenticolia bacterium | reverse complement strand
CGAACGAGGTCTTCGATGGCCAGCGCCGCGACGGCCGCGGCTACCGGCCAGACGATCCGACCGGGCCGATCAACGCCTACGGCGCGAGCAAGCTCGCCGGCGAGAGCCTCGCGACCGAGGCGTTCGCTCGGGGCCGCTCCGGGCCGTCCCTCGGGATCGTCCGGACGGCCTGGCTGTTCGGCCCGCCCGGCGCCGATTTCCCGGCGAAGATCGTCGCCGCGGCGCGTGGCGCGGCCGCTGCCGGCCGGCCCCTGTCCGTCGTCGGCGACGACGAAGTGGGTTCGCCGACGTCGGCGCCGGACGTTGCGGAGGCGATCGTCGAGCTCCTTGGCGCCGGCGCCGTCACCGGCGTCCATCACGTCGTCAACGGCGGCCGGGCCTCTCGCGCGGCGTGGGCCCGCGAGGTCCTGCGCCTGGCCGATCTCGCGGTCGAGGTCGAGGAGGTCCCGGCGTCGATGTGGCCGCGTGCCTCGACGCCGCCGCGCTGGGCCGTGCTCGAGCCGACCCCGCTCCCGTCCGGTGAACCATTGCGCGCCTGGCAGGCCGCGCTGGCCGACGAGGCAGGCCGCCTCCGGCGCGCGGCCCAGGCACCGGTCGCGGCCGGGTAGGGCGGCGGGACCGGCACGATGAGCGACGGGAACGTCGAGCTCGCGGGCGTCACCTGGGGCCGGATCGCCCGCTACGCGGACGAGCGCGGCTCGTTCCGGGAGCTCTGGCGCGCGTCGACGATGCCCGCCGGGTTCGTGCAGGCCAACCTCTCGGTCTCCGCACCGGGCGTCCTGCGCGGGCTGCACGTCCATCGCCGCCAGCTCGACCACTGGATCGTCGCCTCCGGCCGGGCCTTCGTCGCGCTCGTCGACCTCCGAACCGCGCTCGAGGCCGCCGGTTCGGCGCCGCCCCGGCCCGGAGACGTCGGCGTCGCGACGCGCACGCTCGCGGCTGACGAGAGCGTCACGATCCCGGCCGGCATCGCCCACGGGTTCCTGGCCCTCGAGCCGCTCGAGCTCATCTACCTCGTGACCAACGAGTACGACGGCTCGGACGAGCTCGGCTTCGCCTGGGACGACCCGCTGGCCGGCGTTCCGTGGCCGTCGGTTCCGGCCACGCGGGACGGCCGGCCGATCCTGTCGGACCGCGACCGTGCCAACCCCACGCTCAGCGAGCTCCTCGCGGACCTTCGACGGCCGGTGGGTTAGGCTGCGATCACACACGAGGACCGCCGGATGGACGAGAGCCCTGCGACGCCGCAGCCGAAGCGGCCGCGCCGCGCCGAGACCGTGAGCGAGATGCCAGACCGGCCAGCCAGCGCCAAGGCCCGCCGGGACAGCGCCGCCGCTGCGGCCGCAGAAGCAGCCGCCGAAGTCGAAGCCCTCGCGGCCGTCCAGCCGAAGGCGGGGTTCGTCGTCCTCGAGGGCGAGTCGATGCCCAACGCCCAGCTCGCGTCGCTCGAGCTTCACCAGGGCGCGATCGGCCGTGTCGAAGCGACGGATGTGAGCATCAACCAGGGGGCGCTCGGTGGCGCTCGGGCAGATCGCGTGACCGTCAGCCAGGGCGCGCTCGGCGGCGCGCTCGCCGGCGAGGTGAGGGTGAGCCAGGGCGCGGTCGGGACCGTCATCGCCCGCGAAGCGCACATCGAGAACGCGGTCATCGGGCGCGTGTTCGCCCAGGACGTTCGCATCCAACGGCCGAGCGCGGTGATCTTCCTGCTCGCCCAGCGCGTCACCGGGGAGGTCCGGGTCCTCTTCGACTGGAAGTCGGCGCTGGCGCTCGGCGGCGCGATCGGGCTCGTTTCGGGCCTCGTCCGGCGGATCGCCCGCCGCAGGGACTGACCGCCGCCTTCGCCTGGCGCGGCGCGCCGTCAGCGACTGATGGTGCGCATGGGCGACACATTGCAATTTCTCCGGTCCGTCCGCAGCCGCCCCGGACTGCCCTCCACCTGACGGCACCGGACGTCTTCGCCACCGACCCTGACCATCCGGGCCAGACACCGCCCGGACTATCGCGCCGGTTGTGACATCGCGGTCGCGCGGGGAGCCTGTGGGCACTGACGCATCCCCGAGGAATCGACATCGTGCGACCTGCTCTCCGCGCCCTCGCCGCCCTCCTGACCGCGACGCTGATCGCGCTCGGCACCCTCGCCGGGCCTGTTGCCGCCGCGACGACGTCACTGGTCTCTGAAGCACAGGCTCCGGCCGCTGCGCCGAGCACCGCGAAGATCGTGATCATCGTCGGCCCGACCGGGAACCTGACGAACTCGTTCCGCATCGACGCAGACGCTGCCTATGCCGAAGCCCTCAAGTGGACGCCCAATGTCACGAGGATCTACAGCCCGGCCGCCTTGTGGACGACGGTGAAGCCTGCCGTCGCCGGCGCAAACATCGTCGTCTACCTGGGCCATGGCAACGGCTGGCCGAGCCCCTACTCGTACGATCCGAACTTCACGACGAAGGACGGCTTCGGGCTCAACGACCCTTCGAGGAAGAACGACACCAACGTCGTGTACTACGGCGAGCCGTCCATCGACGATCTCGCGCTTGCTCCCGGCGCGGTCGTCATCCTGAATCACTCGTGCTACGCGTCTGGCACGTCCGAGGGCGGCGTCGATCCCACCTTGTCGGTCGCCAAGCAGCGCGTCGATAACTTCGGCTCGGCGTTCATCAAGGCCGGCGCGGCTGCGGTCATCGCCGCGTACAAAGGCAGCGCGGCCAACTACATCCACTCCCTGTTCACGCAGCCGGGCACGATCTTCGATGCCTGGCGCGGGACGTCGGGCTACAAGAACCACGAGATGGCCTACGCATCCGTCCGGCGGCCGGGCAACACGTTCATCCTCGATCCCGACACGGCCGGCGGCGGCGGCTACTACCACTCGATCGTCGGCAACCCGCAGGCCCTGACCTCGAACGTGGTCGGCCAGATGGCGACGGACGGCGACCCCGACTCGATCCAGGTCCCCGGCGCCGCCGAGGCCGGACAGGGCGGCGCGACGCTTCGTGAGCACGCCGACCCGTGGAGCGACCCGGTCGCTCATGTCAACGAGGGGACCCACCTCCGCGTCGTGGATGAGCCGTGGAGCGGCTGGGACGGCGGCAGCGGCGGCTCCGGTCCGTTCGAGGTGACGACCGCCGACGGTTCGACGACGGGCTGGGTCGACTCCGAAGAGCTGATCCCCCGCGACAGCATGGCACCCGGCATCTGGGCCATCAGTGGCGGCACGGTGTTCTCACCGAACGGCGATGGCGTGGAAGACATCTTCGGGGTGTCCGTGCAGCTGTCGGAAAGCGCCGACTGGATGCTGCGGATCGTCGCTGGTTCGACAACCGTGAAGACGACAACGGGTCAGGGCACTGTCGCGTCGCTGTGGTGGGACGGGACCGACGGCGCGAATCATGCCCTCCCGGACGGCGACTACATCTGGCGGCTCGACGCGACCGATGCCTGGGGCAATGCGTTTGCCTACGACGCCACGATCACGATCGATCGCGTCAAGCCGGTCACGAGGCTTGCCGGTGCCGACCGCTACGCGACCGCGGTCGCGATCAGCGCGGCGTCCTATGGCCCGGGTGTCCCGGTCGCCTACATCACGAGTGGCCTCGGCTTCGCCGATGCCCTCGCCGGCGCCCCGGTCGCGGGTCGCGACGGGGGT
>DASRJS010000113.1:0-2108 GCA_035649355.1 Candidatus Polarisedimenticolia bacterium | reverse complement strand
TGAGCTGACGCCTGGGAACGTGGGGAACGGGACGCCGTTCGGGCTCAGTGCGCGAACCTGCTTGGGAACTGGGCGATGATCCCGTCGCTGAGCATGTCGGCCATCTCGAGGATCTCGATGTGGACCTTCTCGTACGCCGCGATGTCGTCGGCGTAGCGGCCCTGCAGGCGGGCGACGGCTTCCTCGAGGGTCAGGTCGAGGTGGTCCTTCATCATCGCGTCGAGGTCCTCGAGCGGCCACTGCTTCGGGTTCAGCTGATTCAGCGCAACGGCGATGTCGTGGGCATTCGCGTACCAGGCAGCTGATGCGTCCGCGACCTCGTCGGCGTCGCCGGCCTTCGCGGCGGCAATGAGCCGTGCGGCCGTGAGGATGTGGTCGCGCAACAGGGCTTCGACCGCGTCGCCGGCCGCGTCACCGTAGAAGGCTGCCAGCGCGTTGGCGATGTCGGTCTGGTTTGCGAGGAGCCGATCCGTCGTCGGTCCGATGTCGGCGAGGTCGCCTGGAAGCGTCGCCGCGCTCACGATGTACTGGCGCGTCCAGGTGATGTGGTCTTCCCACAGCTTGCGCATCGCGTCGTGGAACTCGGCCCGGGCGGAGATGGCGCCGTGGCCGGTCGCGGCCTCGGCTGGCTGGCCGGACGGGGCAAAGACGGTGAACGCAAGCGCGGCGGATGCAAGCCCGGCGGCGAAGGCGCCGAGGCGTGATGTTCGGGTCATGATGCTGGTTCCTTTCGACGCGTCCCGTGACGCGTTCCTCGGGCTAGGAGCCCGTGACGATGACGCTCCCCTTCATGTTCTGGGGGTGGAGCGTGCAGACGTATTGATAGGAGCCGGCCGTGGCGAACAGCCGCGTAACGGATTCGCCGGGCGCCATCGCGAGCGGCTGGTCGCCCTCGACGCTGACCGTGTGGCTGAAGTTGTCGTGGTTCGTCCACGTCACGGTCGAGCCGGCCTCGACCACGATGGCGGCCGGTTCGAACTTGTACGACTTCGGGAGGTCGACGGTCGTCGTCGCGATCGGGCTGACCGAGGCGGCTACGCCTCCCCCGCCGCACGCGGCCAGGACGAGGAGCAGCGCGCCCAGCGCGAGGCGGTTCATCGCGCCTGCGCGGCTGCACCGACGAGGGCGCGCTGGGTGGCCGCGACGAACACGAGGATGAACGCGACCAGATCGAGGACCTCGCTGATCGTGTGAGCGAACAGGAACACGGTCCAGTCGAGGTGGTAGGTCATGTAGCTGATCTCGGCCAGCGCGAAGAGGCTGAATGCCCAGCCAAGGAGGCTGGCGCCGCTCCCGAACGAACGCCACGCGAAGTAGGCGCCGATGAGGAACGCCGTGAGGTGGATGCCCAGGAACACCGGAGCCGGGATCTGGTTGACGAAATCGCCGAACGGCATCAGGAGACTCCTTTCCGACTGTTGCTGGCTCGTGGACCGAGCCGGGTCTGCCGGACGCCGTCCGCGACGACGCCGAGCAGGATCAGGACCATGCCCACGAACACCTGGAGGTGAGCCGCGATCTCGTCGGCGGTGTGGCCGGCCGAGTGGCCGGCGTTCGGGGCGCCGACGCCCACGCCGAAATGCGCGACGACGTCGGCGATGCCGCCGAGAACGAGGACGACGAGGCCGATCCGGACGAGGAGCGGGAGGCTTCCGAATCCCCTGCCCGTCCGAGCGCGCCTGGCGCGCTGCCGGTCGGCTTCTATCGTGAGCATGCGTTAGTAATACACCTCCCGCTGATCGTCGTCAAACACTTGCGCTAGCGGATGTTTGCTATAGACTCCCGGTATGCCTCACGACACCAGCGACATCGAAGGCGTGGCCCTCCTCGACGAACCCGTTCGGCGTGCCCTTTACGACTGGGTCGTCGCGACGCGTCGCGCGGTCAGCCGCGACGAAGCCGCGGCGGGCGCCGGCGTATCGCGGGCGCTCGCGGCCTTCCACCTCGACCGGCTCGCCCGCTCCGGCTTGCTCGAAGCCGAGTACCGGCGGCTCTCCGGTCGGACCGGCCCGGGCGCCGGGCGTCCGGCGAAGCTCTACCGGCGCGGATCGCGGGATCTCGCCGTCGCCCTGCCGGCCCGCAGCTATCAGGTTCCGGCCGAGCTCTTC
>DASRJS010000112.1:0-42083 GCA_035649355.1 Candidatus Polarisedimenticolia bacterium | reverse complement strand
GAAGAGCTGTACGACAGGCCGGCGACCCGCTTCGTGGCGGATTTCATCGGCCGGACGAACCTCCTTCGCGGCACCGTCCGAGGCATCGACGCCGAGCGCGCCCGCATCGAGCTCACGACCGGCGAGAGCACGACGACGATGGCAGACGGCCTGCGACCCGGCGATGCGATCGAGCTGTCGGTTCGACCCGAGGTCGTCCGTTTGAACGCATCCGAACCGGCCGGGCCCGGGCTCCCAGGCCGCGTCGAACAGGCCGCCTACCTCGGGGCGAACTTCTCGTACGTCGTCCGGACCACCGGCGGCCTCGAGCTCACCGTCCATGCCCCGAAGTCCGACGGCCGGCTTGTTGTCGGCACAAACGTCGCGATCCAATGGCGGCCGGAGGACGCGCTCGTCCTTGCCGGCCGCCTGGCAACCGCAACCACCGGGGAGATCGCAGCAGAGGAGGCGACGTCATGAGCCACGCGTACGACGGTTCCAGCCTGGACCTCGAGAAGCGGCTCGTCCGCTACATGGTCGAGCGGCGCATCTCACGGCGGTTCCTGCTCGACCGGATCGCGAAGGTCGGCGCCGCCGCGGCGCTCGCGCCCGTCCTCGCGGCGTGCGCCGGTGGTGCCAGCCAGGCGCCTTCGACGGCCCCGTCCACCGAGCCTTCCACTGAGCCGTCGACCGGCCCGACGCCGGTGCCGACCCCGGAATCCGAGCTCAACGTCTACAACTGGCTCGACTACATCGGCGAGGGCGTCATCGAGTCCTTCGAGGCCAAGTACCCGACCGTCAAGGTCAACTACGAGCTGTTCGACGACATCTATGCGGCGTACGAGAAGCTCGGCGACGACGGCGGTGGCTACGACGTCTCATTCCCGATCGGGGTGGACGTGCCCGCCTTCCGCGAGGCCGGAACGCTGCTGAAGCTCGACCAGTCGCTGATCCCGAACCTCGCCAATCTCGGTGCCGAGTGGGCGGACCCCGGCTACGACCCCGGCAACCAGTACTCCGTGCCGTACATGTGGTGGACGACCGGCATCGGCTACGACAGCACAAAGATCACCGACACGCCAACGAGCTCGAACGCTCTCTGGGACCCGCGTTACAGCCAGCATATCTCGCTCATGGACGACTATCAGGAGACGATGGGCCTGACGCTGATCCAGCTTGGGTACTCGGCGAACACGACGGACACGAGCGAGCTCGACGCAGCGATCGCGCGCCTGAACGAGGGCAAGCCGCTCGTTCGCACGTGGTCGAACGACACGATCGCCACGATGACCCAGGGCGACGTTTGGATCGGGATGATCTGGGGTTCGGACACGTACCAGATTTCCCTCGAGAACGAGAACATCGCCTACTACATCCCCGAGGAGGGCGGCGTCCGCGGCTCGGACACGATGGCGATCTACTCGGGCGCCCAGCACCCGATCGCCGCGCATCTCTTCATCAACCACCTCCTCGACGCGGAGGTGAGCGCGATGAACACGAACTACATCGGCTACATGGGTCCGAACGCCGCGGCCCAGGAGTTCATCGACGAGGCGATCCTCGCGGACCCGGCGGTCAACCCGGACAAGGCGATCCTCGACAAGCTCGAGGAGCTGCTCGACCTGCCGAACGCTGTCGACGAGGAGTACCTGGACCGCTGGCAGGCGTACCGCGGCGGCTGACCTGGCCGTCGCGCGCCGCCTGGGGCCCCTGGCTGCGATCGGGGGTTGGCTTCGAAGCGTCATCCTGCTGCTGCCAGGTGTCCTGTGGCTGGCCGCCTTCTTTCTCGTCCCGCTCGTCTTCATCTTCGTCGTCAGCCTGGGTACCCGGGATGAGCTCCACCGGATCGTCCTCGACCCACTGACGCTCGCGAATTACGAGAAGGTCTTCAACCCGATCTTCCTGCCGACGATCGTCCAGTCGCTCTACCTGGCGACGGCGACGACGGTCTTCTCGCTCGTCATCGGCTTCCCGATCGCGTACTGGATCTCGCGCTACGGCGGCCGCCACAAGACGCTGCTGCTCGTCATCGTGATGCTGCCGTTCTGGACCAGCTACCTGATCCGGACCTATGCCTGGATGATCGTCCTGCGGGATAACGGCGTCGTGAACCAGATCCTCCAGGCAGTCGGCCTGACGCACGAGCCGATGATCCTGCTGTACACGGACTTCTCGGTGATCCTTGGCATGGTCTACGGCTTCCTGCCGTTCACGATCCTTCCGCTGTTCGTGTCCATCGATCGGCTCGATCCGAACCTCGTCGCAGCCGGACGCGATCTCTATGCCAACGGGCGCCAGGCGTTCATCCACGTGACGCTCCCGCTCGTGAAGCCCGGCCTGGTGGCCGCGGCGCTGCTGACGTTCATCCCGGCGATGGGCGACTTCGTAACGCCGGACCTGCTCGGCGGTGGCCAGGTGGTCTCGATCGCGAAGGTCATCCAGGAGCGCTTCCTCGAAGGCCGAGACTGGCCGTACGGCGCGGCTCTCGGTTTCGTGCTGATGATCCTGACGCTTGGCGGCACGCTCCTCGCGCTTCGGACGCTTCGCCGGGAGGTCGTCGCCGGATGAGCCGGGAACGAAACCCGCTCCTCAGCGCGTTCTCGTACCTGGTCTACGCGTTCCTGTTCGCGCCGATCGTCGTCCTCGTGATCTTCAGCTTCAACGACTCGCGGCGGGTCTTCGTCTGGCGCGGCTTCACGACCGAGTGGTACGGCAAGCTCTTCGCGAACGAGGACCTCCTCGAGGCGGTCGTCGTGACGTTCCAGGTCGCCGCCGTGGCGGTCGTCGTCTCGACGGTCATCGGCGCGGCACTCGGGCTCGGCCTGGCGCGGCTGCGCGGCCGCGGCCGGGGCGCCACCGAGACGCTGCTCCTGCTGCCGATGGTCACGCCGGAGATCGTCATGGGCCTCTCGCTCCTGCTGTTCTTCCTGCAGCTGTTCGATGCCCGTGGCACCTTCGGCCAGCTTTCGATCGCGCACATCACGTTCTGTATCTCGTACGTGGCGATCACGGTGAGGGCACGGGCGGCAGGCATGAATCCGCAGCTCGAGGAGGCGGCCCGCGACCTCGGCGATTCGGCGCTGGGCGCGCTGCGCCACGTGACGCTGCCGCTGATCATGCCGGCGATCATCGCGGGCGCCCTGCTCGCCTTCGCGCTCAGCTTCGACGACTACGTCGTGACCGTCTTCAACGCAGGCCTCGGCGTCACGACGCTGCCGCTGTACATCTACAGCGCCATCAAGTTCGGCGTCTCACCCGAGATCAACGCGATCAGCTCGATCATCGTCGCGATCACGGCGATCGCCCTCTTCCTCGCCTGGCGCCTCGGCAGGCTCGGCGGCGGGGCGATGAACTCCACGTCGGCTATCGAACTTGGTTAAGGGAATAGGGCGACGACGCCCCGCGCTCGCCTGTCGCTGGGATTCACGGCGATGGTCCGACCCCCGACTTCAAAGTTGCTTGGACGCGCCGGATCTCCTCGCGGACAGCGCGAAGCTCTTTGACCATACCTTTGTAAGAAGTGTTGTGGATCGTCTCTGTATCGCCAGTAACCATCGGGTCATACGCCTCGACTGCAAGGAAGGCTCGGCCCAAGGCTCTTTGAAGGTCTGGGTTCTCGATGGGAGACCTCTTGTACGAGGTAAGGAAGTCGCGTTCGAATTCAACAACATCAAGCGTGCCGCCAAGGAACCGATCAATCATTGTGATTAGGGCTGTGTCCCCTGTCACCTAGCCGCCTCCTATGTTGGGGAAATGGATGAGCTGGTCGGCACTCAGGCTCCAACCTGACACGTAGTTGCCCCCTTGGTCCACGAACACGGCTAAACCGGTCTCGGGATCGAGGTGCCAGGTGCCGATCTGCCCACGAAGCGTGCCTGAGACACCTGGGTTGGCTGAAACAGCCGAGCGAATCGCCTGCTCGTACGCGGCCGCGTTGTCCGCGTTCCACGGGCCGCTGATGCCGAAGTCCTCTGCGTGTTTGTACTTGCTCCGTAGCTGACGAGGATCAATCGTGCAGTTGTGGACCAGCCACGCTCCCTCGCCCACGAAGAACGTGTGAGCGCCATCGACTGTCAGGTCCCACAACAGGCCGGCGTAGGGTCGGAGGGCAACCGACCTGACGACCGAGGTCCCGCTCGTCGTCCTGACATGCGCGCCCAGCCAAAGGCGGCCGGCCTCGACCCAGCCGGACTCAATCGTGAAGAACGGGTGGTCTGGCGTCGTGACGACCGTGCCGTTGCTCAGCTTCAGTTGTGCGATCTCGTCGTCGGGATGCGGCAAGACCGCGGTCACGGTCCGCTCGACGAGTTGCCCGGTTGTTTCGTCCCACGCGACGACGATGTCGCCGACTTCGATCGCCGAGATCGGCACTGACCCATCGGGCGTCGCGACAAGGGTCTCGGCAGTGAAGCTGCAGGCTGCCTGCGCCGCATCGTCGAGATACCGGATTGGGCCAATAGCGTCGTCAGCGTGGTCGGCAATCTTCACGGCCCCACGGGCAGCTAACCCACCGCCGGTCACGAAGGGCACGAACGCGCTGCCGACGTCGGCACCAAGGGCAAGCCAGTTTGCGCCGCGCTCCTTCGCTGGGCCGAAGATGAGCGATGTGACGTCGTAAACGATGAAGGCGGCATCGAGCAGCGTGTCGATGATCCGACCGGTCGGGTCTGTTGCTGACACCGGGTTGTTGCCCACGTATGCATAACGGTCTTGGGTTTGAGGCGCGCCTGGGGCGCCGGGCCATGTGTCGCGACTCAGGAATCGCCCGACGTCGGGGTCGAAGTATCGGGTCCGGAGATAGGTCAGCCCGGTCGCGTCGCGCGGCTCGCCGGTGTAGGTGTAGGGCTGGCTCGAGCTGCCGGTGGTCGCGACGCTTCGGCCCCACTCGTCGACGCGATACGTGGCGGTGACTGCGGCGGTCGCATCGGTCAGTGCGCGCACCGACCCAAGGCGATCTGTGTGGTAGATCTCCGCGGCGGAGCCCATGACGGCGTATGCGAGCCCAACGCCGTAGACGTACTTCCGGCTTCCGTCGGCAAGCGTCGTGGCGAGGTCTCCACTGAGGTCGGATGTGTACCGGATCGCCGGGTTGGTGCCTACTTGGCGACTGAAGCGTCGCCCGTCTCCGTCGTAGAGGTAGGTCTCCGTCGCCCCGGCAACGGTCGCTGTCCGGAGCCGGTTGGCCTGATCGAAGCCGAACGTGTCGGACCCCTTCGCGACGAGGTTGCCGCTGGCGTCAACGGTCACAGACACAGCACCCGCCGCGGTCATGCGATCGGCCCGGTCGTATATGTACGTCGTCGTCCCGCCGTCGACCTTCGTGAGTCGATTGCCGACCGGGTCGTAGGTGTAGCTGCGCCCTCCCGCGGAGTCCGTTGCCGCGGTCAGGCGAGAGAGGCGGTCGTAGCCATACGTCGTCGCCGCGGCCGGATCAGGGGCTGAAGGTACCTCGAGCTCGGCCCAGCTGATCTGCGCCTTGCGCGCCTGGCCGCTCCCGGACGACGTCGGGATGAACCGGATGCGCAGGTCGGAAAAGTTGGTGATGGAGCTCGCGACCGGGTAGAGCAGCGTATCGGTGTAGGTCGTCCAGCCAGCACCAGTGACGCCGCTCAAGCCCTGGTAGCTGTGGCTGTAGATTACGGTCGAGCCCTGGCGCAGTTGCACGGTCATCGCGACCGTCTGGCCGCCGTCGTTCCCGCTCTTCGCCATGCGATAGCGGAGCTTGATCGCGGTTAGGTCCATCGGCGCCTGGACGTCGGACAGCGAGACCTCGTAGTAGTTCGGGGCAGCCGGCCCAGACGGCGACGCGATGAAGTCGGAGTCGCTGGGGACGACCTCGTCAATGCTCGCGAAGGTGCCGGTCCACGTGCCGTTGGAGCTGGCGAACCCGTCGGGCCGCTCGAACTGCGTCGGGAGCAGGCCGTTGTTGAGGCTCGTGACGTTGCCGACCGCGTCGAGCGTGTAGAAGGAGCGGTCGAAAAGCTGGCCGTTCGACCTCGTGTGACTGATGTCGAACAGGCGCCTCGTGTTGTCATAGTTGAAACTGGCGACCGTGGCATCCGGGTTCGTCGCGGTCTTCACGAGGCCGTCGGGCCAGTACGTGTAGGCGACGGTGCGTGCCGCCCAATCGGCGAGCGACCCGAGCTGGCCACCCTTGTTGAAGGTGTACGTCACCGCCGTCGCGTCGGGATAGATCAGCTTCGTGCGGTTCCCGTCGAGGTCGTACCGGTAACCCACGATCGTCGGGCCCGGCGTCGTGACCGAGGTCGGCCGATTGGCCTCGTCGAGGACGTAGCTCGTCGTCCCGGTGCCGTCGACCATCTGCGTCCGATTGCCGTTCGTGTCATACGCGTATGACACGTCGGGCGTCAGTGGATCGGAGTAGTCCATTGCGGTCTTTTGGTTCAGAGCGTCGTAATCGACCGTCAAGGACTGCCCGAGCGGATCAATGACCGCTGTTTGGTTGCCGGCTCCGTCGTATCCAAACGTGGTGGTGAGCGCGCCGCTCGTCGACGGCCACGCGGGATACTGCGTCTCGGTCCGTGGCAGGCCACGGCCGTCGTACACATAGTCCAGGGGCCGCTCGTAGGCCGCGTCGCCCTTGGCGCGCGTGATGCGCGTCGGATTGCTGCCAGCATCGCGCGTGTATTCCGTCGCAAACAGGGTCGCGGGCGGGGAGGCCGGGTCGGTCCAGGCGAGCGGGCTCTCCTTGACCTGGAACAAGCTGTTGCGCTCGTCGAAGCTGTAGGTGGTGACCTGGCCTTTCGCGTCGATGCGGACGATCGGGTTGCCGACATCGTCGTAGCGCGTCTCGGTGACAAGGGCGGCGCCTCCCGAGGCCGGAGCGGGTGCCGACACGAACCGAAGCCGATCCTCCTTGTCATACGTGAACGAGGTCGTGTGGTAGATGGCGGGACCCACGAGCGGACCGCCAAGTGGATCAACGGATGAGATGAGCCGGCCCACCGCGTCATAGTCGTATGACGTCACGTTTCCCAGCGCGTCGGTCACGTCCTTGAGCATCCCGGCCTTCGTTCCGCTCGTGAAGTACGTGGCCGTCCTGGCGTAGGTGTAATCGGGGCTCGGGCCGGTATTGCCGCGCGGCGGTATGACGCGGGTAACCAGGCCCGGATTGAGCGCATCGCCGTACTCGAACTTCGTGATCGCAGTCTTCAGCCCGGTGTCGGGGTCGGTGAACCTGGACGTCTGCGAGACGAGATAGACGCGGGCCGCGTCGTACCCAAAGTCCGCGGCGTACGTTGTGTTGGTCGCCGAGAGGTTGGTCGTGCACGTGACACTGGCGCCAGAGGGCACGCCCTTCGGAGGCACGGTCTGGGTGACGTTGTTCGCGATGTCGTACTGCCACAGTGTCACCGGACGGTTGGCACCGGGTGTCGGCGCAGGATCGACCCGCCTTGTCAGGTTCGCCGCCGCCCCAGCGATCGTCACGCCCGCGTAGTCGACGTCGAAGCAGAAATCGGTGCGATTCCCGCGAGGATCCGTGATCGACGTCTGGTTGCCTGCCGAGTCGTACGTGAAGAGCTGCGTGAGCGTGTCGCTCGAGGTCGGCCGCGTGACTCGTTGGCTGAGCCAGCCGTTCGCGTCGTAACTGTCGACCAGCGTGGGGTGAAAGGCCGGCTCGTAGGACGTTGTGGGCGCGGTGATGGTTGTGACACGGGTGGTGTCGGGGTTGACGACGTAGTCGAATGTCGTCACGTCACCCGTGATGAGGCCGCGGGCATCCTTCTGGGTCGCGACGCGACCCTGGGCGTCATACGTTGTGGTCAGCGAGACGTTGCCGCGGGCATCGGTGATCGTCGCGAGCCGCTGGCTGGTGCCGTCGTAGGTGAGAGTTGTGGTCTTGCCCTCGCGATCGGTGATCTTCCACAGGCGGCCATTCGCGTCGTATTGGTAGGCGACCGATCTCGTTGGAGATGCCCAGTCCGTCACCGACGTGAGGAGACCGTTGGTATAGGCCAGGCTGAGGCTGCCGCGGCCCGCTGGGTCGCTGATCCCGGTGAGCAGCCCAGCGATGTTGTACGTCATCGTCGAGGCGTTGCCGTACCGGTCGATGATCTGGTCGAGCCGGCCGGAAGGGTCGAAGGTCCATGCGGTCTGCGACTTGTCCCGAGCTGTGTACGACTGATCGGCGTTCCTCACCAACGTTCGATGGACACCGATCGGCGGGTTGAATGCCGAACCGGTCCAGACGTAGCGGTCGCTGCGGCCGCCGGGTCCAACGAGGATGACATCAGCCGACCCATCATTCGGATCAACGAGTTGGATGTTGTACGAATGGGTCCAGCCAGGTCCGAGTGTCGTGGCGCGCGTGTCGTTGCTGTTGTACGACCGCGCGAACTCGATCGCGGGGCCGCGACCGGGGATCGCGATGTCGACGTGCGAATCGCTCATCGAGCCCGTGTAGGAGCTCACCGGATCGCCAGTCTCCTCCTGATTGGTGTATGGCGGGTTGTGCTCGGTGCCTGGCGGCGGCGCGAGCTTTGGCAGGATCGGCGCCGGCCCGAAGGCAAAGTCGTCGACGCTGACCTTTGTCGGGCCGTACGGTGCCCGCCACCAGACAACGAAGGGTGAATCGGGCACCATGTGAGGCGCTACCGCCTCGGTTATCAGCCAGTCCGACGGCTCGTTCTGCCCGGTGAGCCAGACCTTGACCCGAGCCTGGTTGGACCAGGCGACGACCCACTTGACCGTATACCAGGTGTTCGCTTGCCAGCTGAATGAAGCCGGCTCTGTGTACGGCCCCCTCTCGATCGCCACAACACCGTCGGTCGGACGAAACGAGAGCCTGATCCCGGCGATCAGGTACTGGTTGACCTGCGTCGCGACCGCGAACTTGAGCTCGCTGTTGTCGATCGCCGAGGTCTTCACCTGACCCGTGAACTGCCAACTCGGGGCATCCCAGAAGCGGAGGTTCGGCGATGGATTCGGGCTTTGATCGGCCCGACCACTGCCTGAACACGATGCGCCAAGGCTGCCTGTCATCGTGCCGGCTGATCCGTCGACGGACGCGGTGTAGCCGGTGCAGAACGTCGGAATGAACGTGGACCAGATGCCCGATGTTGGCCCGGAACCCCAGTAGGGACTCGAGGTTGTTCGATTGAAGTTGTCGAACGTCGTCGACGTCGGCGACGCCGTAACCGACACGGGCTGGACGACGGGCGGCAAGACCGCGGCCGTTTCATTACGTTCAGAGGCTGGCCGAAGGTATCCAGCGGATGCCGGAAGGGTCGCTGGCGGCACCGCGAGCACGAATACCATCGCGAGGCCGGCGAATCGAGCGGCAAAGTGTCGCAAAGACACTCGCATCCCCGTCCAGACTTCCGGCGCGGGTCCCGTTGAATGGCGTTCCGATGGCGGAACGCGGACCTTAGAAGGAACCGTACGTCGAGGCCGACGCCCCGTCAAACCAACGTGGTGAGGCTCAGACCTAGGCGGCGGTCGACCCACCCCATGGGATGCGCTTCTTCGGGTCGAGGAACGGGATCGCGGCGGAATCGGCCGGCCAGCGGGCGCCGTCGGCGGCTTCGACCTCGAGCGGCGTGCCCGGGCCTGAGAGCTCGATTGGCAGCCACACGTAGCCGATGTTCGTTTCGAGGCGCGGCGACCAGATGAGGTCCGTGACCGTGCCAACGGGCTCCCCACGATGAAGCGCAGGTCGCTTGTCGGCGATCTCGAACGGCAACGCCTCGCCCGGGACCGTGATCCCGACGAGCTTCCGCGACACGCCTCGCGCCCGGATCTCCTCGAGCGCGGCCTTGCCGATGTAGTCGGCGTCCTGGGTCTCGACGAGCCGCTCCAGTCCCATGACCTCGAACGGGTTGTTCGCGATCGTCATGTCCGAGCCGTAGTTGAAAATGCCGGCTTCGATCCGGCGCGCCTCGACCGGCGCCACCGGCCGGATCGAATGCTCCCGCCCCGCGTCCATGATCCGGTCCCACAGGTCGCCGCCGCGCGACGGGTCGCGCAGGTAGACCTCGTAGCCGACCTCGCCCGTCCAGCCGGTCCGCGAGATGACGACCGGGATGCCATCGACCTCGGCCTCGGCGCACCAGTAGTACTTGAGATCCGCGACGGCATCACCGAAGAGCTGGCGAATGACGTGGCCCGACTTTGGACCCTGGACCTGGACCGGGTAGACCTCCGGCTCGCGGACGGTTACGTCCAGGCCGGAGTTGACCGCGACGCCGCGCGCGTACAGGCCGGCGTCAGAGTCAGCCAGGGCGAGCCACCAGCGGTTCTCTTCGATCCGGAGGAGGACGGGGTCGTTGACGATCCCGCCGTCGTCGGCCGTGATGAGCACGTACTTGCCCTGGCCGACGGCGCACTTCGTCAGGTCGCGGCAGGTCAGGCGATTCGTGAACTCACTCGCATCCGGCCCGGTGATCTCGACGATGCGCTCGACCGAGACGTCCCAGATCGTGACGTCGTTCAGGAGCGCCCAGTACTCCTCGACGGGGTCGCCGTAATAGCCCGGCAGGAGCATGTGGTTGTAGATGTCGTAGGCGCTGCAGCCCGCCTCGAGCGTCTTCTCGAAGAACGGCGATCGCCGGTACCAGGGCCCGAAGTAGAGCGTGGTCTCGGTCGCGGGGATGCGGTTCAGGGTCGCCATGGCCGACATTTCGAACCTCTGCGGCGGGTTTGGACGGGCACCGCGGCCACGCGGCTCGGGGCAGTCTCAGGACACCGGGATGCGCTTGTCGGGGTCGACGAACGGCATCGGCACGACCGTCGCCGTCCGGCTCCCCCACTCCGTCTCGACGCGGACCTTCGTCCCGAGCGATGTCTTCTCGACCGGGAGCCAGCAGTAGCCGATGTTCCGCTTCAGGCGCGGTGAATAGATCGCGGACGTGACCTTTCCAACGTGGGCGTTGCCATCGAACGCCGGCCACTTCGTGTTGTTCAGCGCCGGGAATGGATCGCCATCGAGCTCGACGCCGACGATCGCGCGGCTCACGCCCTTCGCCTTGATCTCGCGCAACGCGGCGATGGAGATGCACGCGTCGTCCTCGAGGTCGAAGCTGATCAGCCGGTCCAGCCCCATCTCGAACGGGTTGTTCTCGTAGGTCATGTCGGCGCCCCAGTTGAAGATGGCGCCTTCGATGCGGCGGATGTCCGATGGACCGGTCGGCTTCACCTTGAACGGCGCCCCGGCCTCCATGACCGCCTCGTACAGCGCAACGCCCTTCGACGAATCGAGGAGGTAGATCTCGTACCCGACCTCGGAGGTCCAGCCCGTCCGGGTCACGACGACCGGGATGCCGCGGATCTCGGCGTGGCGGAACCAGTAGTACTTGAGGTCGAGGATCGAGTCGCCGACGAGGGCGCGCATGAGGTCCTTCGACTTCGGGCCCTGGACCTGCATCGGCGAGACGTCCGCCTCGCGGATCGTGACATCGAGGTCGGGGTAGGCGTTCTTCAGGCCGCGGGCGAACATCAGCGCGTCGGAGGACGCGAGGGCGAACCAGAACGTGTTCTCGTCCATCCGCGTCAGCACCGGGTCGTTGATGATCCCCCCGTCCGAGTCGCAGACGAGGACGTACTTCGCCTGGCCGACGGCGCACTTCGAGAGGTCGCGCGGCGTCAGCAGCTGGGCGAACTTGAACCCGTCCGGGCCGCTGATCTCGAGGCAGCGCTCGACCGAGACGTCCCAGATCGTCACGTCGTTCAGGAGGGCTTCGAACTCCTTCTCGAACGTGTCGAACCGGATCGGGAAGTACATGTGGTTGTAGACCGTGAATCCGAGCGGGCCGTATTTCTGGGTCGCCTCGTAGTACGGCGTCCGGCGATTTCGGGCGCCGCGCTGGACCTGGCCCATGTCGAACTCGGCCATCGATTCCTCCGTTCGGGACAGCCCCTGTGACTCCTCAGCGGGCCGCCGGATTGTCAAACGGGCGGATTCCAATGCCTCTCGGGTTGCGCCTGATGGTCCGCGCCGTCCCATCGCGCGGGACGCCGAACGGGCGGGCGAGGGCCCCGTCCCCAGAATGGCCGCGATGATTCGGACGACGCCTTTTCACGAGCGGACGAGCGCGCTCAACCAGACGGGCCTCTGGGAACACTGGTCGAATCACCTCACGGCGGTGAAATACCAGCAGTCCGAGAAGTTCGAATACTTCGCCATCCGGAACGGTGCCGGCCTGTTCGACACCTCGCCGCTGTACAAGTACCGCTTCCACGGACCGGGTGCGGAGCGCTATCTCGCCGGAATCATGGCCCGCGATCCGCGCATCCCCGTGGGCCGCGCGCAGTACGCGCTGTGGTGCGACGACAAGGGCTTCGTCGTCGAGGATGGCGTGCTCATGCGGGTCGCCGAAGACGACTTCCTCCTGACCGCCGCCGAGCCGAATCTCGCCTACTTCCGGGACCTCGCGGACGGTCGCGCCGGAACCGGCGTCACCATCGACGAGGTCACCGATGAGTACGGCGTCCTCTCGATCCAGGGCCCGCGGTCGCGCGAGATCCTGGGCTCCGTCGCGCCCGAAGCCAACGCGCTCCCCTACTTCGGGCTATCGAAATCGAAGATCGCGAAGAAAGACGTGCTGGTCTCTCGGACCGGCTATACCGGCGACCTCGGGTTCGAGGTCTGGGTTCCGGCGAAGGACGCGCTCAAGGTGTGGGACGCCGTCTGGAAGGCCGGCGAGACGAAAGCCCTGACGCCGTTCGGGATGACCGCCCTGTACATGGCTCGCATCGAGGCCGGGCTCATCCTCCTCGACGTCGACTTTCGAAACGCTCGCTTTGCGTGGACGTCGGAGGACCGCTCGACGCCGATCGAGCTCGGGTTCGGCTGGATGTTCCGCGACCTTGAGTCAAGCGACCGCGTCTTCCTCGGACGCGAGGCGCTCCGCCGCGAGATCGCGGACAAGACGTCGCGCTGGAAGATCACCGGGCTCACCGTGGACTGGCACGATTGGGATCGCTTCCACGACGCGGCCGGGCTCATCCCGCCGAAGGACCACACGCCTGTCCAGGACGAGTACTACATCTACGACGATGACCTCAAGCAGCTCGGCTACGCGACGAGCCTGATGTACTCGCCGATGCTCCAGCGCCACATCGCCCTCGCGCGCGTCCCCCTGGCGATGGCCGCGCCGGGCTCCCGCGTCAAGCTCGAATGGCCGGTCAACCACAAGTACGAATACTTCGACGCCTACGTCGGCCGGCTGCCGCTCTTCAACCCCGAACGAAGGACTGCCTGATGCCCACGAAGTCCGCTTCGAAGCCGTCCACGAAGGCCGCCCCGAAGCCGAAGGCGAAGCCGGCTGCCGCGGAACAGTGGGACGCGATCGTCATCGGCGGCGGCCACAACGGCCTGACGAACGGCGCCTACCTGGCGAAGGCGGGGCTGAAGACGCTCATCCTGGAGCGTCGCCACCTCGTGGGGGGCGCGGCGATCACGGAGGAGCTGCGGCCGGGCTTCTGGTTCACGACCTTCTCGTATGCCCTGAGCCTGCTCCGGCCGGACATCATCCACGAGCTCGAGCTGACGAAGCACGGCTTCATGCCGATCCTCATGCCCACGACGTTCTGCCCAAAGGAGGACGGCGACTACCTCCTGCTTGGCCAGGACCACGGCGAGAACCTGAAGGAGATCGGCCGGCATTCGAAGCGCGACGCCGACGCGTACGACGCCTTCAATCACGACGTCCTCAAGGTCTGCCGCGCGATCAAGCCGCTCCTCGACCAGGTCCCGCCGGACATCTTCAGCGACGACCCTGAGGAGCTCGTCCGCGTCGCCGCGATGGCCGCCAGCTTCAAGCGCCTCGACAAGAAGGTCGTCCACGACGCGATCCGGCTGCTGACCGGCTCGGCGGCGGACTTCCTCGACGACTACTTCGAGTCGGACATCCTCAAGGGCTACCTCGCGTCCTCGGCGATCATCGGGACGAAGGTGGGGCCGTATTCGCAGGGCTCGGGGCTCGTCCTGCTGTATCACATCCTCGGCGAGCACGACGGCGAGTTCGGGGCGTGGGCGTTCCACAAGGGCGGCAACGGCGGGTTCACGAAGGTCCTGGCGAAGGCGGCGCAGAGCTTCGGGGCGGAGATCCGGCTCGAGTCGCCGGTCGAGTCCGTGATCACGAAGGGTGGCCGGGCGGTGGGCGTGGCGCTGGCGGACGGTTCGGAGGTTCGGGCGCCGGTGGTGGTGTCTGCCCTGGATCCGCGGCGGACATTCCTCGAGCTGGTCAACCCGCGCGAGCTCCCGAGCGACCTCGTCGATACGATCCAGCGCTTCCGCTTCCAGGGCACGTCGTCGAAGGTCAACTTCGCCCTCGACGGGCTGCCGCGCTACCCGGCGCTCAAGGATCGGACCGACCAGTACCGCGGCTTCACGAACATCGGGCCGACGATGGACTACCTCGAGCGCGCGTTCGACGACGCGAAGTACGGCTGGTATTCGAAGCGGCCGTACCTGGATTGCGCGTTGCAGTCCACGGTTGACCCTGACATGGCGCCGCCCGGCAAGGCCGTCCTCTCGAGCTTCGTCCAGTACACGCCCTACAAGCTCCGCGAAAGCGATTGGGATTCGGAGAAGGAGAAGCTCGGCGACACGGTGCAGGCCGTGCTGGAGTCGTTCTTCCCCGGCTTCGGCAAGCTCGTCCTCCAGCGCGAAGTCCGGACGCCGCTGGACATCGAACGGACGGTCGGACTCTCGGAGGGCAACATCTTCGCGGGCGAGTTCCTCGCCCCGCAGATGTGGTTCATGCGCCCGGCGCCCGGCTGGTCGCAGTACCGCACCCCGATCGACGGCTACTACCAGTGCGGCTCGGGCACGCACCCCGGCGGCTGCGTCATGGGCGCCCCGGGCAAGCTCGCCGCGGGCCAGATCCTCAAGGACCGGGAGCGGGCCAAGGGCAATTAGCCGCCTTCGGGCGGCCGGCTCGCACGCGCGGGCGGCCAGGACCGCGCCGAGCCCGCCTGTTTCTTTCGTCAGCCGAAGGGCTTTTCGCCACACGAATGTATCGGCCGTCCTCGGCCGCATCCCTGTCGGATCCTTTCGTCCCGACGAGGACTCCGTCACAAATCCTGCGCCGGGCTAAGAGTCTCGACGCATGACGACGCCGACGGGTCGCTTACATTCGCTACGCGAAAACCAGGCCGGCCAAGCCACGCTGTCAGAGACCAGGCGTCCTGGCCACGGCGGCCGAGACGGCGGCGCGACCGCGAGTCCAGCGAGATCGCTCGTCCAGCGCGGACCGCTAGTCCAGCTCGACGGACTCGTGCCAGCGCGGGATGTACGTCGGCAGGCCGAGCGCCTGGATCTTCGGTTCGATGGCGACCTGGGCCTCCGGGTCGCCGTGGACGAGGAACACGTGCCGCGGGAATCCTGCATCGCCGGGCTTCTTGCCTCGTGTGAACCCGGCAAGCCATTCGAGGAGCTCGCTCTCGTCGGCGTGGGCTGAGAAGCCGGAAATCGAGCGGACGCGGCAGCGAACGTCCCGGACCTGGCCGTCGATCTTCACGGTCTTCGCGCCGGCCTGGAGGTGCGCGCCGAGCGTGCCCTCGCCCTGGTACCCGACGAAGAGGATCGTCGCCACCGGGTCGTCGATGAGCTCCCGCAGGTGCCCGACCACGCGCCCGCCGGTCAGCATCCCGTTCGACGCGACGATCATGTACGGCCGGGGCGCACGCTGGATGGCCTGCGACTGCTTGAAGTCGTTCGTCAGGGTCTGGTTCGGGTAGTCGAGCGGCGTCTCGCCCTCCATGACGAGCTTCCGCGTCTCCTCGTCGTAGTAGTCGGGATGGTGGCGGTAGATCTCGGTCGCCTTGGAGGCCATCGGCGAATCGAGAAAGAGCGGCAGCAACGGGATCTCGCCGCGCTCGATCAGCCGGTCGAGCTCCCAGACGACCTCCTGGGTCCGGCCGATCGCGAACGACGGCACGAGGAGCACGCCCTTCGATTCGGCCACCGTTCGAACGACCTCCGCGAGCATCCGAACCGACTCCTCGCTCGGTTCGTGCTCGCGGCCGCCGTACGTCGTCTCGACGAGGACGTCGTCGGCGTCGGTCATGACGGTCGGGTCGCGGAGGATCGGCGTGTTGCGCCGCCCGAGGTCGCCTGAGCAGACGATCCGTCGCGGCGTGTCGCCGGCCTTGTCCTCCACGCGCAGGGCGATGATCGCGGAGCCGAGGATGTGACCAGCGTCCACGAACGTCGCCCGGATGCCCGGCGCCACCTCGACGTCCTCGCCGTATTCGATCGGCCGGAAGCGCTCGAGGGAGTTTCGAGCCGCGCGTTCGTCGTAGAGCGGCTCGTCGAGGTCGACGTCGAGCATCGGCGGCTGGGTGACGAGCGCCATCTCCGGGTTCGAAGCGATCGAGAACGGCGGGCTCTCCGCGGCACTCGGCTGGCCGTTGCTCGGCACCATCCAGGCGGCGTCGAAGCGGCGCCGGCCGAACTTCGTCGGGTCGTGGACGTGGGCTTCGGTGCTGCGGCGATCCGGCTCCACGCTGGTCGCGACATGCTCCTCGGCTTCGCCCGTGTCGCCGGCCGCGGCCTGCTCGACGGCCGCCGCGTACGCGGCCTGCTCCTCGAGGTCTTCCGCGCGGGCCTTGTCCGGATGGCGCTTGACCCAGCGCCGGCCGCGCTTCGCGAACTCCTCCTGGAGACGCCCGGAATCGAGCAGGACCAGCGTGGCGAGCTCGACCGTGCCCTTCGTGGCGAAGATCGGGCCGCTGAAACCCTCCTCGACGACGTGCGGGATCAACCCGCAATGGTCGAGGTGGGCGTGGGTCAGGAGGATCGCGTCAAGCTCGGACGGTTCGAAGCCAAGCGGGATGCGGTTCCGGATTGCTTCGTTCGGGCTGCCCTGGAACATCCCACAGTCGATGAGGACCTTGGCGCGCGACGTCGTCAGCAAGAACTGCGAGCCGGTGACCGTCTGCGCCCCGCCCAGGAAGCGGATCTCCACGCGCGGAGTGTGACAGGACCGCCCGATCCCGCACCTACCATGGCCGCCGATGGATGCTCCAGCTTCGATCCAGACGCTCGAAGCCGTCTGGGCCGACTACTACGCGCTTTGGGCCGCCTGGCTTCGGGACAGCAACCAGCGACTGCCGGATGCGGCTCTCGCGGCCCAGGAGTTGGAGCTGCTGGCAGCCCGGTACGAGCTCGGGGCGTTGCTTCGGGGGCTGCCGGACGCCCTCGATGACGACGATGCCTTTGCTGTTCGAAACCTTCGAACCTCCCTGCCCGACCTCGACGTTTGGGTGCCGGCGTTCGATGGCATCGACTTTGGAGACGGCGGCGATGCGCTACTCCCCGAAGAGCCCGAGGCGGCCGCGCTGCGGCGCGAAGTTCTTGATGCGTTCACATCGGCGGCCTCGTCCATGCGGGTCGGCCGGGAGCGGCTGCACCGGCTCACGCTCCAGGAACGCCTCGCGCGCGAGGAGGACCCGGCGGTACGGCGCGAGCTGTTCGACGCGCTGCGGACGCTCGGCGAGGTCGTCGACGGTGACGGCGGCGAGACCAGCCCGTACCGGCGGCTCCTGCAATCCAGTGCGGCGCGGTGGGCGCGCGACGGCTCACCGATCGATGCGAACGCGGCTGGGCTGGGGATCGAGCCGTCGTCCGTAGAGAGGATGCTGCGGTCGGTCATGCGGGCGTTTCGGGAGCTCGCGATCGGTCCGGATCTCGTGGAGCCCTGGGATTACCGGTACCTGGCGGGTGGTCTCGGGCGACGCCTCGACGAGCTCGTCCCTCGCGAACGGCTCCTCGAGATCAACGCGCTGCACCTGTCCTCGCTGGGCGCGGACCCGGCGCGGCTCGGCGTCGAATACGACATCTTCCCGCGGCCCGGGCGGCCAAATATCACCGTCGCGTTCACATTCGCGCTCGAGCTGCCGCCTCGGCAGCCCGACGGCGGGTTCGGTGCCGCGCGTTCGCAGGTGTTCGCGACGTACGAGATTGGCAGCCTCGGCAACCTCGAGGAGCTGCTCCACGAGAGCGGCCATGCGATCCAGGACGCCGCCGTTCGAGTTCGGCCGCTGCTGGCGGCGACGCCCTCGTCGCATGGCGCCTTTTGGGAGGCCTTCGCCGATGTGCTCGGCAAGGACGCGGTTGAGCCGGCGTTCCTGGCGCACAACCTGGGCGCCTCCGTATCGCCGCGGGAGGCGACGATCGCCCGCTACGGCGGGGTGATGCTCGACTGTGCCTGGACCCTGTTCGAGATCGAGCTTCATCGACACCCTTCACGGCGCCCGAACGACGTCTGGGCCGAGATCATGGAGCGCTCCCTCGGCGTCCGCGGGCACCCGGAATGGTCGTGGTGGGCAACGCGAACGCAGCTCATCGACGGACCCGGCTACATGGCGAACTACGCGCTCGGGGCGGTCATGGTCGCGGCCGTCCGGGCTCGGATCCGCGAGCTCCGGGGCGACTGGTCGACGGGCGACCCGGGCTGGTATGCGTTCGTGTCGGACCACCTCCTCCAATGGTCGGGCGCGCGTGAGCCTTCGGACATCCTGCGCGAGTTCCTGGGCGGCCCGCTGACCGCGGATGCCCTGCTCGAGGAGATCCAATCCGGGGCAGCCTGACCGGCTTCTCCGGAGTTTCGATTGCCGGCGTGAGGTCGTACGGACGCGGGCATACACTGCCGACGTTGTGCCGACAGGCCTCGACTCCCACATCACGCTGCGTGACGGACGCCGCCTGGCATACACGGAGTGGGGAAGCCCCAGCGGGCGGCCGGTCCTGTACTTCCACGGGACGCCGGGATCGCGCACCTGGTGCCCCGATGAGGTGGCAACGATCGAGGCCGGTGTTCGACTGGTCATCCCCGATCGTCCCGGGATCGGTGGGTCCGCTCCGAGACCGCGTGGAACGCTCGCGGACTGGGCCGACGACGTTCTCGAGCTGGCGGACGCTCTGCAGATGTCGAGATTCGCCGTCGTCGGCGTGTCGGGCGGCGGACCGTACGCGGCAGCCTGCGCAGCGCTCATTCCGTCGCGCCTCGCCGGGGTCGCCATCATCAGCAGCCGGCCGTTGACACGGGACAACTGGGAGGAGCGGCCCGAGGCCCTAACCGAATGGAGCGAGGACCATCGAGCCCAGTTCGAGATGATCCAGACGGACATTGACGCTGGCGCCGCGCTGGTCGCAGCGAACTTCGCGCCATTCGTCGCTGACTTTGAGCAGCATCCCGAAGGGCTCCACCTCGAGCTGGAGAAGGCGCCGGGAGACCGCTGGTTCTTCGCCGACCCAGGCCGGGTGGAGGACTTCGACGACTCGATTCGCGAGACCTGGAAGCAGGGCCTCGACGCTGTCAAATGGGAGCTGACGGCGGCCTACTTGCCCTGGGGCTTTCGCCTGGCCGACATCTCGATCCCCGTTGGGATCTGGCACGGAGCGCAGGACCCGTTCGTATCGACGGCCCATCTCGACTTCCAGCTCAGGACCATCCGGCGATCGTCGCTCGTCACCTGGCCGGACAGCGGGCACCTCGGGTTCGTCAAGCACTGGGGCGAAGTCCTTCAGGCCGTCGCCGGCGACCCGAGTGGCGAGTAGCCCCGAAGCCGGCCCTCGCGCGGCCGTGAGCCCTAGAACGCGATCAACGCGTCGACCGCTACGGCCGCGAAGAGCAGGGCGAGGTAGCTGATCGAGAAGCGATAGAGGCGGATCGCCTGGGCCGTGGACTCGACGACCGACGGGTCCGGCGAGGTGCCATCACGCCACAGCTGGTAGGCGCGCCACAGGAACAGCCCGCCCAGGACGACGGCCGCAGCGGCATATACGGGCCCCATCCCAGCGACCACCGCGAACACCAGCGACAGGACGACCAGCAGGATCGTATACAGACCGATCTGGCGGGTGGTCTCCCCGACGCCGCGAACGACGGGCAGCATCGGCACACCGGCCGCGGCGTAGTCGGAGCGGATGCGCAATGACAACGCCCAGAAGTGCGGCGGCGTCCAGTAGAAGACGATCAGGAAGAGCATCAACGCCGGAAGTGCGACGGAACCCGTGACCGCGGCCCAGCCGATGACCGGCGGCAGCGCGCCGGCCGCACCGCCGATGACGATGTTCTGCGGCGTCGAGCGCTTGAGCAGCATCGTATAGACGACGACGTAGAACGCGATCGCGAGCAGCGTCAGGAATGCCGCGACGAGGTTGACGGTCGCGGCCATGAGCGCGACCGAAACGGCACCAAGCACAAGACCGAACGCGAGCGCCTGGGCCGGCTCGATCTGCGCTGTCGGGAGAGGACGGCGGCGGGTTCGAGCCATTCGCGCGTCGATGTCCCGCTCGAGGACCTGGTTGATCGCGTTGGCGGCGCCCGCGGCGAGGGTCCCGCAGACGAGCGTCCAGAACGCCAGCCACGTCCAGCGCAGTGGCGGCATGCCGGGGACGTCGCGGGTCGCGAGGACCATCGCCGGGATCGTCGTCACGAGGAGGAGCTCGATGATCCGCGGCTTCATCAGGGCGATGTAGGCGCGGGCGGTGTCGCCGGTCGAAGGCCGGGCAGGCTCCGACGACGTGTCGGCGGACGCGGAGCTCGCGAGCCGCGCCGTGTACCACGACCCGACCGCCAGAGCAACGAGCGCGCCCCAGATCAGCGCGCCGAGCGCGACGTGGAGCGTCTGCGTCCAGGCTGCGAGCTGGGTCAGCACCTGCAGCCCGCCGACCAGCACCTGCGCGACGTACAGCCCGGCGGCGAGCCAGGCCAGCGAGCCGAGCCAACCCGATGCCCCGAGCCGCCGAGCCCCGACGGCCACGGCGAGCACGAGCACGAGCACCGCGCCCGCGACCCAACGGTGGAGGATGTGGGCCGAGGCGACCTCGCCGCTGAGTGGCGGAACGAGGCTGCCGTTCATCAACGGCCAATCGGGGAAGACGAGCGCGGCGTTCAGGGCGGTCACGTTCGAACCGAAGAGCATGACGATGAACGTCGCCGCGGCCGCGAACGCCGCGGCCAGCGTGAACCGCAGGTCGCTGGGTGCGCCTGGGCGCCCGCCAATTCGTGACGGGAACCCCGCTCGAACGAGCAGGTAGACAAGCAGCCCCACCAGCGCCATCGCCGCCGCGAGATGCGCCGTGACGGACTCTCCGGTGTTCCCCAACCGAACCGTCTCGCGCCCGAGCCAGGCCTGGAATCCAACGAGCCCCACGGCCACCACGGAGGGCACCCAGATCGAGCGCCGATCGCGGTGGTCGAGCAGCGCGACGAGCGCCATCGCCAGGATGACGAACCCGAGGACCGCAGCCACGGTTCGATGCGTCCATTCGAGCCAGACCTGCCAGCCAGCGCCGAGGTCGGGCAGGAACCGGCCTTCGAAACAGCCGGGCCAGGTCGGGCAGGCGAGGCCGGAATCGGTGGCTCGGACGGCAACGCCGAGCGCGACCAGAACGAACGTCAGGACGACGGTCGACGCGGCGAGTCGCTGGAAGCGGGTCACGGGCCGCCCGATTCTACGCGAGCGTTGCATCCGGGCTACGCTCGGGCCGATGGACATCCCCAGGCCACGAGCTCTGCTTCGGCGCGTCCTGACGCTGGCGTTTGTCGGGTCGCTTGCGGTCTCGGCGTGCGGCGGGACGATCAACACGCCGACGCCCGGTTCGCTCTCGCCGAGCCCGACAAGCCCTGCTGGTTGCCTCCCGGCGCCACAGGGGGTGAACCCCGATGGCTGGCAATCGCCGTCCTCGGCGCCGCCCGTCATCCCGCAGGTCATCTCGTCCGACCAGGTCTGCGGCGAGAACCGCTTCCTCTTCGGCCTTCTCGGGTCCGACAATCGCTCCCTTGCCGCCCCGGATCGCAAGGTCACCGTCCGCTTCTTCGACCTCGGCCATGACCCGACCCAGCCTGCCGCGACCGCTGACGGCACCTTCCTCTGGGCGATCGACGATGTCGTCGGCGTCTACGACCTCAACGTGATCTTCACGTCGACGGGCGTCTGGGGCGCGGAGTTCACGACGACCGATGCGAGCGGCGCGAACGTCAGCGTCCGACTGACCTTTGTCGTCGTCGCCCACGGCTCGGCCGTCCAGGTCGGCGAGCGGGCGCCCGCGTCCGAGAGCAGGACGCTCGCCGATGTCGGCGGTGACCTGGCGAAGATCTCGTCCGATACGGATCCGGTTGAGCGCTTCTACACGACCTCGATCGCCGACGCTGTCGCCGCCCACAAGCCCTTCGTCCTCGTCTTCGCGACACCGGCGTTCTGCACGTCCGCCCAGTGCGGCCCGACGCTCGATCGGTTGAAGCCGGTCGCCGCCGCCCACCCGGACGTGACGGTCATCAACGTCGAGCCGTACGAGCTCACGTTCGAGGACGGCCAGCTCCAGCCCGTCCGCGACGCCCAGGGCTACCTCGTGCCCGTGGCGGCGACGCTCGAGTGGGGGTTGCCGTCCGAACCATGGATCTACGTCGTCGACGGCGACGGCATGGTCCGAGCGTCGTTCGAGGGGATCGTCTCGGCAGCCGAGCTCGAAGCCGCGGTCAGCGCCGTCGAGTAGCGCACGAAGGGCTAGTCAGCGTCCTCAAGGCGCGTTACCAACCGCCGACCATCCACGACGTCGAAGAACACACGGACGAGCGAGCTCGTCGCCATGTGCTCGCGGAGGTGGCCCGGCGGAAACTCAACCGGGTTCTCGAGGTCGCCGATCTCAAACGTGTAGGTCGTTCCGTTCGCAGTGCGAAGGTCGAAGCTCGCGACCTCGTTGAGACCGGTCGAATCGACCTTCGTGACAACGCCTTCGACCGGCGACGTGGGCGGTGGGACGGACGTCCGAGGCCGGCAACCGGCCAGCGCGCCGATCGCCAGTGCGAGGCACAGGAGGATGGCAAGCCGGTTCACGATCCCCGCCTGCGGCGACGCGAGCGAGCCGTCCCGACGAGCGAAGCCAGGGAACTCGTGCCCTCAGTCTGGCAGTGAGCCAAGAGGGCAGCGCCGAGGCGCACTGGGAGGTCCGGCTCGGCAACAGCCGCCGTGGCGACGCCAACGGCCGAGGCGCCGACAGCGAGGTAGTCGAGAACGTCATCCAGGCGGCTTACCCCGCCGATGCCGATGACCGGGATGCTGACGGCCTGGACGACCTCCGAGACGACCCGGAGGCCGATTGGCCGGATCGCCGGACCCGAGAGGAGCCCCGCACCGGCGTCGAACGCCGGCGCGCTTCGATCCGAGCCGACCGCGAGCCCTGGCACGGCGTTGATCGCGGCGATCGCGTCCGCACCGGCGTCCGCGACGGCCCGCGCGACTGCACGACTGTCATCGCTCCACGGCAGCTTGGCGATGAGCGGCAGGTCGGTCGCGCGGCGGACGGCCGAGACGAAGCTCCCGGCCCGGTCGGCGCTCGAGAGGTTGAGCTCGAGGCCGGCGATCCCAGGCTCGCCCTCCAGCAGGTTCACGAGCGCAACCACGTCCCCGAGGGCGTCGCCGCCGATGCTCAGGATGACCGGCACGTCCCAGCGAGCCCAGGTCGTGGCATATCGCTCGAGCACCGCCTCGATGCCCGGGTTCGGCAGCCCGACCCCGCTCACGATTCCGCCCGCAACCTCGACGATCCGCGGCCGGACGCTCGAACCACCGGTCCTCGGCCGCAGCGTCGTCGTGCGCGTGACGATCGCCCCGAGCCGGGCCAACGCCACGAGGTCCGCCACCTCGACGCCGTAGCCGTACGGACCCGAGGCCGCGATCAACGGACTCCGGAGGACGAGCCCCCGCCCGAGGTCGACGCTGAGGTCCATCTCGGCGGCCGGCGCTGCTCCAGCGGGCGGCGGCGGCGCTTTCGGGGCCTGGATCGCCACCACCGACGGCGTGCGCGGGCGGACGACCTCGATGGGCACGATCGCGGACTTGATGCGGCGGACCGTCGGCGTCCGCTTCGGTCGCGGAAGCGGAGCACGACGAGACGAGGCGCTTGACGAGACGACCCGCCGGCGGGCCTTCACGACGCCGCCTCCCAGTCGAGCTCGTCCGACGCGAAGATCGGGCCCTCGCGGCACGTTCGAACGGGTGCGCCGGCGATCCCGACGACCGTGCAGCCAAGGCACGTTGCCGCCGCGCAGCCGACCGGCGGCTCGATGCGCACCTGCAGGAACGACCGTCGCCGCGCCGCAGCTGAGCCAGCCGGGTCCGCGCGCCCCGAACCGCGCTTGCGGCCCAGCGTCGCGACGCCCATTCGGCCTCGCCGGCTTGCCGCGAGCTTCGAGAGCCGCGCGAGGGTGGCCGGCGAGGCCGCGGCGAACGCCTGGTCCGCCCAAGCCTCGTACTCGGGCATGAGGTCGACGACGTCACCCCGCCTCCCGAGCGTGCCGTCGGCCGTCGCCACGACGTATTCGACCTCGTCAGGCAGCAGCGAGGACGGCCACACGTCGCGTGCGGTCGCGGCACCGGCGAGGAGGGTCACCTGACGGCCGGCGCGAACGGATTCGTCCGCGAGCAGCCGCAGCTCCGCCGCTCGATCGCCCTCGGCGACGAGGAGCAGGTGTCGGCTTCGGGCGTCAACTTCGAACTGTCGACCGACCGGGCCGCTGACGCTCAGCGCGTCGCCCGGCCGCAGTCGTCCGACCGGGCCCCCCGCCGCCGGGCCGACCTGGATCGCGACCGTGCCGCCGACCGGGTCCGCGATCACGATCGCGAACGGCTTCAGACGGGCAAGGCCCGTGTCATCTTGAGCGAGGAGATACAGGAACTGGCCGGCGCGTGCGGCCGACGCGATCGGGGGCGCATGGATCGTGACCAGGTCGAGTCCGGGCAGGACCTCGCGCCGGTCGGCGACTTCGGCCGCCAGGGTGGCCATGTCAGGCGGTCGTGCCGTCTCCCGAGCTCGACGCGTCCGCGGCGCCTTCGGAACCTTCGGCGCCCTCCGCGGCAGGCGCGACGCCCGGCCATGCCTCCGCGATCGCATCGGCCAGATCGCTGAAGACGTCGGTCGGGTCGTAGTACTCGACGAGCTGCGACGGCTCCTCGAGCGCCTCCCACGAGCCGCTCTCCTCGGACAGGACGGACGCCCGCAACCGGGCTCCCGTCGAGAGCACGAGGCGCTCGTCGTCATCCTCGGTGATGATGATCTCGCCGAGCCGCGACGAGTAGCCCGCTGCCGCCTCCTCGAACTGCGAGAGGAGCCGCCCCTCGGTCAGCTGGCTGCGCTCCTGGAAGTCGAGGGCGAGGTCGTACAGCCGCCGGGCCGCGCCTTCGTCGGTACCGTCGTCCTCGTCGGATTCAGCCGCGTCATCCGGCTGGACCGCAGCCCAGCGATCTGCTGCAGCTGCGTATGGATCCTCGCCGTTCACGCGGATCGTGAGGCCGTCGCCCTGGTCGGTCTCTTCGTCGCCGCCCTCGGCTTCCGCGTTCTCTGCCGCCTCGGCGAACGCGGCGAAGATGTCGGCCGGGTTGTAGATCTCGGCGAGCTCGGCGGCCGCCTCGATGATCTCGGTCTCGCTGACCCAGTCGCCGGTGTCCTCGTCATACACGCGGCTGCGGCTGCGGAACGTGCTGTCCGGTGCGACCGCGAGGTACTCGTCGTCGGAATCCAGGAGGACGAGGCCGCCAAGCGACTGGATTCGGCCTTCGTTCGCCTTCATGAACCGCTCGAGCTGCTCGCCCGCCCGGACGAGGAAGTCGGAGCGTTCGAGCGACGCGTCACGCGCGAGCTCGGCCAGCGCTTCGCTGCGGAAGTCCATCGCGCGCCTCCTATCCGTGGTATTCGAGGTCGGGCCCGAGGCGTTCGCGAAGGAACATCGAGCGGTGGCGCTCGAACATCCACTCCGCGGCGCGATGGGCGATCAGCTTCGTTCCGGCGTCGTTTTCGAAGTCGTCGAGAACAGCGTAGTTCGGCAGGTCGAACAGGATGACGTTGTCGAAGTCCCCGCCGTGGGCGACGTTGTACCAGCCCATGAACTTGATCCCGAACTTCTCTTCCCACTCGTGCACGCGTCGTCGGAACACGGTCTTCATGAAGAACTTGAAGAACGGGTCGCGACCGCGGCGGACGTTGAAGAACGTGGCATGCACGGGCACGTGCGGGAGATCCTCCGGGTTCTCGAGGCAGGCTCGTTCTCGTCTGGGTCGGGGCGGCTATTCTCGCACGCCGCCCCGGGTGTCCTGCTGGCCGCCGGGCGGATTGCCTTGACCCCAGGCGCCAGACCCGCCCGATTCCTCCCCCACCGGAACTCTGCCGGTTGCGGCAGCGATAAGCGCGTCCTGCACCGGGCCGGAGCGCGACGTCCCGCGCGATCCGGGACCTCCGTCGCGTCCCGCGGCCCCTTATCGATCTCCCCGGCCGGGAAGTTTCGCTGCCAGCGGAATCCGGAGGGCCAGGCTGGCTTCAGAGCTCCTCCGTGGGCCCGTCCGCGCGCACCTGGCCCGGGTCATTCGACGCGTCTTCGAGCTCGCCGACCGTGCGGGTCTTCGAAGCCACCGGCCGCCGTCGACCCGCGCGCCTGTCTGCGGCAACGAGGCGGAGCAGGAAGATGATCGTCTGGCCGGAGATCAGCAGCAGCACGATGAGCGCGATGAGAAGCGCCGCGCTGACGGCCGGCGGCCAGCCCCAGACCGCGCTCAGCGGCGCCAGGAAGATGAGCACGACAAGGACGACGAGCTGGATCCGAAAGCAACCGAGGCCCGGCCCGCGGGCGGCATCGAGCGGCTCGCCCTTGTATTGGACGTCTCGAACCGACGGCGGCGGGGCTTCCTCGGACACGAGTTTCGACTAGCCGAGCCTGATCGCGCTGTCGAGGCTGATGAGGCTGAGCCGTTCGGCCATGCCAGGAGGGTAGCCGGGAGCTGGAGTTGCGGCGCGGGACGTGAAAACGGCCGAGCCTTCGGGCTCGGCCGTTTCGCTGAAGTGAGAGAGCTCAGCCCCCGATTGGCACCCGGGGCGCTGCGGCGGCGAGCACCGCCGGGAAAGGGCGAAGATCAGGATCAGCGTGACCGCGATCTGGGTCGCGCCGCGCACAGCCACGGCCACAAGCGGCCGGGCGAGAGCGAGCGCCGAGATCACCGCGAGCCGATCCGAAGGCTACGTCCGCCCTTGACGAGGCTCACGAGGAACACGACCAGGATCGCGCCAAGCGTGGCGATGAAGATGCTCTCGATGTTGATCCCGTCGACCTTACCCATCTTGAAGACGTTGGTCGCCACCCAACCGCCGACGAGGCCGCCGACGATGCCGAGCACGACCATCATCAGCAGGCCCTCACTCGAGCCCATGACCTTGCTGGCGAGGAAGCCGGCGATGGCGCCGACGACGATCCACGCGATGAAATCCATGAGTGTCGTTCCTTTCCGCGGTCAGGCGGTCTGGCGGTGCCGGAAGATTCCGACGACCCAGATGACGATGAGCTCGAGGATGGTCCAGCCCGCGAGAGCAACCAGCGCGGTCACATCGAAGATGTTGCCTGCCGAGTGGAGCGCGTCCGTTCGCAGGATCCCCTCGAAGGGGGCCACGAACAGCTGGCTGAAGGTGATGATCCCGGACACCAGGCCGTTGGCCTCGCGGGCATCCAACAGCAGGAGCACGAATCGCAGTCCGATAACGACCTGGACGAGCCCGAAGAGGAGGACGACGACGCGTCGGGTCATCTCGGACCCACCCGTATTGAAGGTGGTCTGCCGGCTCGCGGAGCGCGTCGTCTGTGCACCGGTGCCGCCCTCGGCGTTCGGTGTCTGCGTGACGACCGTTCGCTCGACTTGATCGATGGCCATGGCTTCTCCGTTTGTGATGAGGCATCCGGGGAAGCGGGGGAGTTGGACCACCGCCGGGAGTTGCACCGGCCACTGCTGCTCTTGCAGTAGACCACGGTCATGGTGTAATGTCAACTGTAGTTTATTACAGCTACTGTAGTTGTGAGTCGCCATGGCAGCCTCGATGGGGGTCGTCCTGAGGCATGCGCGCGAGGTTCGCGCCCTGCCGATCGTTGATGCCGCCCGCGCCGCTGGGATCTCGGCCGCGTACTTGAGCAAGCTCGAGAAGGACGCCGTCAAGAAGCCGTCGCCGCCGGTTCTGCTTCAACTGAGCGAGGCCCTTGGCGTGCCCTACGAAGACCTGATGCGCCTGAGCGGGTATCGGGTTCCCGGCGAAACCACGGCGACCCCAGTTGCGTCCGTCACCGCTGCTCTGTTTGCGGATGTCACGGACGAGGAGCGCGAGGAGCTCCTGGAGTACCTCGCGTGGTCCCGCGCGCGCCGAATGCGGCGCGGGAATGCGCCGCGCCCGACCTAGGGTCTCGAGGTCAGGATGGTCGCAGGACCATGAGCGTGACGACCGCGACGATCAGGGCGAGCTCGAGCCAGCCGAGCGCGCGGGCCATGGGTTCGGTCAGGAGGCGCAGCACCCGGGCATCGTCGTCGGCCGCGATGGCGTCCCGGACGAGCGCCGAGCGGCGCCGCCAGATGCCCGCTCCGATGAAGACGACACCCGCGTACAGAACGATCGACGCGAGGACCCACGGCGTCGTGAACGAGTAGCCGTTTGCCCACGTGAGGGCCAGGCCGCTGAGCGAGACCAGCGTGCCGAACGGGATCTGGAAGGTGAAATCGAAGCGGCCGGAGAGCTCGAGGAGGTGCTTCCGGGCCTCGGAGTCCGCCTGGACGGCGATCCGCGTCATCAGCTTCGTGCTCGCGTAGCCCGCGATGTAGAGCATCGCCGAGCCGACATGGATGAGCGCGAGGAGCGGCACAAGCAGGTCCATCACTCTTCTCCTGAGAGCCAGAGGACTTCGCCGCTGAGGGCGTCGAGCGCAATCGTCCGCCGATGGAAGATCGGCGGCGGCTGGCCTCCGATGCCTTCGCCCTGAAACGTTCCCGTGAACGTCACGACCCACTCGGAACCCGAGCCAGCCTCGCTCGCTGGTTGGCGCACGGCGGAGACGAGCGCTAAAGGTCCGGTCGACGGCCCGATCTGGCGAACGGCGAGCGTGATCGCTTGGTCCCGCGAAATCCCGGGTGCTTGGCATCCCAGCAATCCGACCGCGATGACGGCCGCCGCCATGCGAGAGGCGACTTTAGGTGGTGCCGAATGCAACACGTTCGATCAGGTCCGCGGCGCGGACCGTCCCAGGTGACGCCGAGAGTCGCCCCGAGATCGCCGCGAGCCGTGCCTTCTGGTCGTCGTTTGCTAGCAGGTCGTCGACTGCCCCCGTCAGCTCGGCGTCTTCGAAGCCGTAGGTCGAGAGCCGCCGGCCGAAGCCCGTCTCGTCGACCCGCTGGGCGTTGTCGACCTGGTCCCAGAACAGCGGCAGCACGATCATCGGCTTGCCATTGTGGAAGCACTCGGTGACCGTGTTGTTGCCGCCGTGCGTGATCACGAGGTCGACCATCGGCAGGATCGCCGGCTGGGGCAGGAAGCCCTCGCCGGTCATGTTGTCGTGGAGCGTGATCTGATCGGCCAGCGGGCCCTTTGAAACGATGACCCGATGCCGCGTCCCACCGAGGACGTCAACCAGGCGCTGCATCAAACCCACGTCCGCCGAACCCAGGGAGCCCAACGACAGGTAGATGAGCGCGCTTTGGCCGCCGTCGCCATCTCGGAGGTGCGCGGGCAGCTCCCAGGACGCATCGGTCCCGCGGACGCTCGAATCGAGGCGGTGCCAGGTCGGACCGAGGGGCTTCGAGCGCTCGTAGTCGGCTTCGGCCGGGTAGACGTAGAGGTTCAGCCACGGCGACTCGTGGATGAACTCGGGGCCGTAGTCACCCCACGACAGCCCGGGGGCGCCCTTCTCACGGACGAACGAGTCGAAGTCAGACCACATGTCGCGATGGGTTCGATCGACCTCGTCGAGGAACGCCGGCCACGCGCTCCGATCCGCGACCGGATAGCCGGACGAGAACGGCGGCACGGCCGCGTCCTTCAACTCGGCCGGATTGCACGAGACGATCCGAACCCACGGCCGACGTGACGCCGGCAGCGCCGAGAAGGCGACGACGTTGTCCTCGACGATCGCGTCCGGCTCGAGCTCGTCGATGATCTCGCGGAGCCGGTCGTCGACGTACTTCGAGCCATCGATGAGCGCCTGCCACGTTGGCGCGATGAACTCGCCGAGCTGCTCGAGGGTGGACTTTCGGAAGACGGGTGCGGTGTCGCGGATGAAGTCGATCCAGAACTGGCCGGCGACCTCCTCGGTCTCGGGCGGTGGGCCCAGACGCATCAGCCGCTCTTCGAAGCCCTGCGCCTCCAGCCGCCCGGCGAACGACTCCTCGGCGATGAACACCACCCGATGGCCGCGCGTTCGGAGGACATTACCGATCCCCACACAGTTGTTCGTCGGGCCGAAGGCCCCTTCAGGAAAGAAGACGATCGTGCGCGGGCGGTCGCTCATCCTCGAACTCTAGCGGGGCCGAACCCGTACGATCCGGCGATGCCGGAGGAGCTCGAACCGCCTCGCGATCGCTTCGAGTGGCACCCCGATTCCGAGCTGCTTGACTTCCGATCGGACGCGGCTCGCCCGGCGCTCGAGGCGGCCGGCGAGGCGACCTGGCTGGCGGCTCTCGACTACGTCTACGAGCACGGCCTCGTCCGTGGCACCGGCGAGCCGGCCGGCTACGTGGATCTGCGGCGCGCGTTCTTCGGCGATCGCGGCGGCCCAGGACCGGCGCCGGTGGAGCCCGCCGCGTGGTCGGAGGTTCTCGAGGCGTGGCGGACGCGTCTCGCGCCGCACCTCATGAACGCCTACCACCCGCGGACCTGGGGCTACTTCACCCCGCCGCCCCTCTTTGCATCGGTGCTCGGGGAGACGCTGTCGCAGGTTGCTCACCAGGGCGTCGACGTCTGGGAGGCAGGGCCGGTCGCCGCGTTCGTCGAGGAGGAGGTCGTCCATTGGCTGTGCGACCTCGTCGGCTACGGCCCGGGCAGCTTCGGGCTGCTGACGTCCGGCGGTGTCATGGCCAACTTCATCGCGTTGGCCCTGGCGCGGGACGTCCAGCTGCCGCACCTGCGCGGCCTCGACCATCCGCCGCGCGGCGCCGCCCTCGAGGGTGCCCGCGTCTACGCGTCGGACCAGGCGCACTTCTCGGTCATGCGGGCGCTCGACGAGCTCGGCTTCCCGCCCGAGACCCTCGCTGTCGTGCCCTCGGACGACGCCTTCCGATTGCGGGCCGAGCCGGTTGCCCAGGCGATCCTCCGCGATCGCGCGTCCGGGCTGACGCCGCTGGCGATCGCGGCGGTCGCGGGTTCGACGAACACGGGCTCGGTCGATCTGGTCGGCGAGCTCGCCGACCTTGCCGCCCGCGAGGACCTGTGGCTCCACGTGGATGCCGCGTACGGGGCGGGAGCGCGGCTGTCGGCGAATGCCGCGTTGCGGGTGCCTGACCTCGAGCGCGCGCATTCGGTGACCGTCGACCCGCACAAGTGGATGTTCCAGGCCTACGACATCGGCGGGCTGGTCGTTCGGGATGGTTCGCTGCTCGAGGCGACGTTTGGCCGGAAGCGGCCCGAGTACTACCGCGGCGGCGATGCCCCTGAGACTCGAGACCGCACGCCGGACGACCACCACGATGCCGGCCAGCTGAACTTCTACCGGCTCGGGTTCGAGGGCACGCGCCGCTGGCGGGCGCTCAAGCTCTGGCTGTCGTGGCAGCACCTTGGCACGAGCGGCTTCGGTCGGCTGATCGAGATGAACCTGGAGCTCGCGGCCTACCTCGCGCGGCGCGTGAACGAAGCGGACGACTTCGAAGCGCTGCCCACGGAACCCGAGCTGTCGGTCGTCTGCTTCCGGCATCGACCGGCGGGTTTGGCGCCGGGGCCCGAGCTCGACGCCCACCAGGACCGCCTGCAGGCGGCGCTCGAAGCCTCCGGCGACGGCTGGCTCTCGACCACGCGGCTGCGGGGCGAGACGTACCTCCGCGCCGGGATCCTGAACCACACCTCGACGGCGGCGGACGTGGACCGGCTGCTCGCGACACTTCGCACACTTGCCGGATGAGAGGCGTCGTCGCGATCCTTGCGGCGATCTTCCTCCTTGGCGCGACCGCCGGTGGCATCGCTGCCGCCGACCCGACCTCGACGCCGCGACCACCGACCTGCGCCGAGCGCTACCCGGGCGAGGGCCCGGCGCAGGTCGACCTCCGCCTTGGCTGCATCGCCAGCGAGCTCGTTGGGCACTACACGAGCGGCGGAGCCGGCGATCCAGCCCCGATCAGCACCTACCTCGGCCCGCTGCTCGCGCTCGTGGGCGGCTTCGCGCTGCTGTTCCTGGCGTTCCGCTTCGTCCTCGGCCGTGGCCAGCGGCGGATGGCCCCGGCAACCCCGGGCGCGTACTGGCTGTGCCCGGCTTGCCATTCCGTCAACGAGCCGACGCGCGCCGCCTGCTACTCCTGCAGCCGGCCGTGGAGTCCCGACGCGGCGATTGTCCCCGCCGCCGAGCGTCCGGAGATGGTCCAGCGCTTCGGCGGCGATCGGAAGTCCGGGCCGGACTGACCTGCCCCAGTGCACAAACTTGCAAATACGAGCCCCCGTCGTGCTAGGTATCTCTCCACCATGGGATCTAGCTCCACGGGGCTCATGTCGGGATCGCTACGCACGAATTCGGGGCCAACGGCCGAAATGAGGCCTCCGAAGCGCCGAATCTCTGGCTAGTACGACTCCGGTTCGTATCCGGCGCCGAATCTCGCTGGATTCGGCGATCGCACGAGCCTGGCTCGTGCGCCGGTGGAAGACGGGCTGGCGGCTACGTCTCGGGCTGGCCCTTCCGCGCGTCGAGGCGGTCGCGGAAGCGGAAGTATTCGCCGACGATCGGCATGAACCACGGCCGGCCCTCGAACGGGGCGGGCACGAGCGGGAAGCGGTATTTCGACTGCGGAGGTGGCGCGCCCCCGCCCATCCATTCGGCCGTCCGCGTGCCCATCCACGACGAGAGCAGGACACCCGTCCCGGCGTAGCCCATCGCATACGCCACGCCGCCAACCCGCCCAACGTGCGGCATGCGGTCGAACGCCATCGCGACCTTGCCGCCCCACGCGTACTCCACGCGGTACGGGGCCAGCTGCGGATGGATCGTCATCAGCCGATCCCAGAGCAGCCGCGCCGTCCGCGCGATCGTCGTCGGGAAGAAGCTCACCCGTCCGCCGAAGATCATGCGGTTGTCCGCGGACACGTGCCAGTACGAGAGGAAGTTCCGCGAATCCCACATTGCACGGCGGGTCGGCGACAGCTCGTGCGCCAAGTCCGCGGGCAGGACTTCGGTCGCGATGATGTAGCTGCCCAGTGGCACGATCCGTCGCCGCAGTGCCGGGACCACACCGTCGACGTAGCCGTTCGTCGCGACCAGGACGTCCTTGGCGAGGATCGCTCCGCGATCCGTCTCGACGACGAACCGACCGTCGGCCTGCTTTCGAATCTTCGATGCCCGGACGCCCTCGTGGAGCTCGCCGCCGGCGCGTTCCGCGAGGCCCACGAGGCCCGCGAACCACTTCGCCGGATGCAGGATCCCCGCTCCCTCGACCGCGAGCCCGCCGTAGTAGGCATCGCTGCCGATCTCCTCGCGGATGCGCTCCTTCGGCACGTACGTGCCGATCCGCCCGACCTCCTTGAGCTCCTCGACCTCGGCCGGATAGCCCTCGGCATGGACCGGCGCCCAGGCGAGCTCGAGCTGGCCGGTGTCGCGGAACTCGCAGTCGACGTTGTTGTCCTTGATCAGCCCGGTGAGGAAGTCCCAGGCGTGGATGGTGTCGAAGTAGAGCTCGCGGGCGAGCGCGTCGCCGTACTTCTTCTGGAGCGATCGAAAGCCCCACTTGTAGCCGGGGTGGATGATGCCGCCGTTGCGCGTGGACGCGCCGTAGCCGAGCGTCTCGGCCTCGAGCACGACGACCTTCGCGCCCTGGAGCGCGAACTTCCGCGCCGCCGCGATGCCCGTGTACCCGCCACCGACCACGGCAACATCGATCGTGTCCGGGAGCTGCCGACCGCTTCGAACCGGCATCTGCGGCATCGTCGCCCACCAGTACGGTCGCTGCTCGAAGTCGCGGTTCATCGGCGGCGTCGTAGCCATGGCCCGAATCCTACTGTCGGAACCTTCGCGCTGGAACCGGCGTCCCGCGCACATGGAGCGGGCTTCGCGGTACCTGCTCATCGCGGTCGCCCTGCTGGCAGTCGGATGCGCCACAGGGCCCGCCATCGCGATCGCCACCCTGCCGCCACCGCTCGGCGAAGCGCAGGTCGTACCACTCGGCCAGGGCGAACTGCAGATCAATGCTGTCTCGGGGCAGGTTGTCCAGGGCCAGCGCTACCACTTCGAAGTCTTCACGCACTGCGGCTTCACAGCGAACGCGTTCGACTTCGACGGCTCCTTCTGGACGGTCGTCGGCGGCGGCGACGACGGCAACGGCAACCCGCCGCAGGGCATCGGCAACCCGAGCGATGCTGGCGTGATCCAGCGAATCGGCGCGAACGAATCCCTTTGGACCTCTGCCTCGGGAGTCCAGGTGCAGCTCGTCCGCGCGGGCAATCAGGTCAAGATCTTCGGCTGCGACTGAAACCGACCCCTCCAGGCCGGCGTATCGGAGGGCGAACACCGATGCCGCGCCCGCATACCCGACGGGCCGGCCGCAGCTGGAGAAGGCTCATGACCGCACGACGCTCACTCGCGTTGGTCGCCGGCATCGCGCTTGTCGCCGTGATTGCGCTGCCGGCTGCCGCGAGGAACATCAACGCCCAGAACGCGTACACCGTCCACAACCTGGTCTCGGACCAGCCGGGCGTTGCCGCCTTCCAGGACCCGAACCTCGTCAACGGCTGGGGCATCACGGCCGGCCCGACGACGCCGTGGTGGGTCTCCGACCAGGGCACGAACAAATCCACGCTCTACAACGGCAACACCGGGACCCCGGTCGCGCTCGTCGTGAACGTCCCGGGCGGCCCGACGGGCACCGTGTTCAACGGTGTCACGGGCGACTTCGTGGTGTCGAACGGCGCGGCCACGGGCACGGCCCGCTTCATCTTCGCGACCGAATCCGGCCAGGTCCTCGGCTGGAGCGGCGGCTTCACCACGGCCGTCCTCGGCGCGGACGGCACCGGCCATGACGCCGTGTACCTCGGCCTCGCGATCGCCTCGAGCGGTGGCGCGCAGTACCTCTACGCGGCTGACTTCCACAACGCCCACATCGACGTCTACGACCGAACGTTCGCACTACAGGACTGGGGCGATGCCTTCACCGATCCGAACCTTCCCGAGGGCTACGCCCCGTTCGGCATTCAGGCGGTGACGATGGACGGCGTGACCTCGATCTTCATCGCCTATGCGTTGCAGGACGAAGACGCCGAGGAAGAGGTCGCGGGCGAAGGCCTGGGCGTCGTCGACCAGTTCGGCACCGACGGCTCGTTCTGGGGCCGCGTCGCCACCGGCGACGAGCTCAACGCGCCGTGGGGCATCGCGCTCGCCCCGAACACGGAGACCGCGAACTTCGGCAAGTTCAGCGGCGACCTCCTCGTCGGCAACTTCGGCGACGGCCGCATCAGCGCCTACACGATGGGCGAGGACGGCTGGGAGGCGCACGGCCTGCTGAAGGGCACGGACCACACGCCGCTCGAGATCGACGGCCTGTGGGGCATCGGCTTCGGCAATGGCGCCGCCTCAGGCTCGCGAAGCGTCCTCTACTTCGCGGCGGGCCCCGAGGACGAGACGCACGGCCTCTTCGGCTCGGTGGCCTGGACGCCGTAGCAAGTCAATCGCAGATCAGGGACGCGCCTCGCGGGAGTCGCCACATTGGCGGCTCCCGCGACTTCATCTTGGCGACTTGGGCTAACGCCAGCCCCAGTAGCGCAAACCGATGAAGGACCCTCCACATCGGCTGCTGAGGACTCGAAAGGTGTTCGATTCCCGCATGAACGACCTTCTCGAGAAGCAGGGACTAGGCCCGGCAACGCTCGCAATGCCTGTTTGCGCTACGGCAGGTGTCATTAGCCCGGGTCGTCGTCGAGCCGAACGGGTGCTACTCCGCCGAGTAGGCCAGGCGGCCGCCGGCGATGGTGAGCAGGACTCGGCCGGGCAGTGAGCGGCCGAGCAGCGGCGAGTTCTTGCCCTTCGAGGCGAGGGCTTCCGCGGTCACCGGCCACGAATCGCCGCGATCGAAGATCACGAGGTCCGCGGGCACACCCTCCGCGAGCCGCCGCGGAACGGCGGGCGGGCGGAGGCCGAGGACCCGCGACGGGCCGGTCGTGAGGGCCGCGACCACCGTGGAGAGCGCGAGCTCCTCCGCATCGACCGCCGCGAGGAGCAGTCCCAGCGCGGTCTCCAGACCGCTGATGCCGTTGGCGGCGAGCCCAAACTCAACGTCTTTCGCGACCGAGGAATGCGGCGCGTGGTCCGTCGCGATCGCGTCCACGGTGCCGTCCATGAGCGCCGCTCGGCACGCGGCCGCATTGGCCGCCGATCGAAGCGGAGGATTGACTCGAAGCGCGCTTGAAAACGGCGCCGCATCCACGGCCGAACCCGGCGACCACGCTTCGTCCCATGCGAACCGGCGCCAGCCCGCCAGCCAGGCGTCGGTCAGCGCAAGATGGTGCGGCGTCACATCGCACGTGACGGGCAGACCCGCCGCTTTCGCCGCGCGGATGAGCTCGAGCGCCGCCCCCGTCGAAACATGCGTGAGGTGGAGCCGCGCCCCAGCGACGTCGCGCCGGACCTCATCGAGCACGGCCAGGTCGCGGGCGACCGCGGCGGCCTCGGCGGCCGCGGGCCAGCCGCGCAACCCGAGCACGGTTGCCACCAACCCGTCGTTCGCCTCGGCGCCATCGGTCTGCGACGCATCTTCCGGGTGGTCGACGACCGGCAGGCCGAACATCCCGGCGTAGGCGAGGGCGCTTCGAAGGAGCCCCGCCGATCGGACCGGCGCGCCGTCATCGCTGAACCCCACGACGCCAGCGTCCGCAAGCTCTCCGAGCGCGGCCAGCGTCTCGCCGGACCGTCCGACCGAAACCGCGCCGTGCGCGAGGAGCTCGACCGGCGATCCAGACCGAGCCGCGGCCGCCAGCACACGACCCAGCACCGACGGCTCGTCGAGCGTCGGCGTCGTGTTCGGCATCGCGCAGACGGTCGTGAAGCCGCCATGAGCGGCCGCCGCCAGACCAGACCCAATGGTCTCGGCATCCTCACCGCCGGGCTCGCGGAGATGCGCATGCAGATCGACGAACCCCGGCGCAACGACGATTCCGCCCTCGTCGACGCCGTTCCCATCGTCGCCATCGAGCCACGTCAGCGCCTCGATGACCCCATCGGTGACGACGATCTCGCCTGGACCTTCACGTCCGGAGGCCGGGTCGACAAGCCAGGCCCGCGAGATCTCGAGGTCGACGACGACCTCGCCGACGTCGCGCCCGCCGACGAGCTCGGCCGCCAACGCCGTCACGGCTGGGCGACCCCGCCGCGCGCGCCCGCCAGCAGGTAGAGCAGCCCCATCCGGATCGCGACCCCGCTCGTGACCTGATCCGTGATCACCGAGCCGGGCCCGGCCGCGACATCCGGCGCGATCTCGACGCCCTCGTTCATCGGTCCCGGATGCATGACGAGCGCGCCCTCGCCGGCCAGGGCGAGCCGCTCGCGCGTGAGCCCGAACCGAGCCGCGTACTCCCGGAGCGAGGGCAGGAGGCCGCCCTCCATCCGTTCCTTCTGGATTCGGAGCGCCATCACGACGTCGGCGTCCCGCAGTGCGGCGCTCACGTCCGACGTCACCGTGAACCGGCGTTCGCCGGCGCTCGAAGCCGCGGCCCACGCCTCGAACCCGCGGAGGAGCGTCGAGGGGCCGCACAGCCAGACATCGGCGCCGCCCGCGGTCAGCGTCCAGAGGTTCGAACGCGCGACGCGCGAGTGCAAAACGTCGCCCAGGATCACGACCTTTCGGCCCTTCACGCCACCGGGCAGGTGGGCACGGATCGTCGCCAGATCGAGGAGCGCCTGCGTCGGATGAGCATGCCAGCCATCGCCAGCATTGATCACGGAGCCGCCGAACTCAGAGGCCGCGAGGTACGGCGCGCCCGACACCGAATGGCGAATGACGAGCGTCGAGGAACCCAGCGCCTCGATCGTTCGAACCGTGTCGAGCAGCGACTCGCCCTTGGCCACCGACGACGTCGCGACCGCGATGTTGACCACGTCGGCGGAGAGCGCCTTCGCGGCGAGCTCGAACGACACGCGCGTCCGCGTCGAGGCCTCGTAGAAGAGGATGGTCACCGTCGAGCCGCGGAGGGCCGGCACCTTCGCGATCGGCCGGGCGAGGATCTCGCGCATCGAGTCGGCCGTTCGAAGGACCAGCTCGATCTCGGGCCAGGTGAGGACGTCGACGTCGAGCAGGTGCCGGTGCCGCCACGCGGGAGCCGCCGCGATGTCCGCCAGGTCCACGACCGGCTCCGGCGAACCCACCTCAACCAACGGGCGCCGCCGGGACCGAGTCGTCGGCTCGTTCGAGGTCCACGCCGTCCTCGCCGTCGATCTCCGCCACGTGGACCCGAACCACCTCCTCGCGCGAGGTCGGGACGTTCTTGCCGACGTGGTCTGCTCGGATCGGAAGCTCGCGATGGCCCCGATCGACGAGGACGGCCAGCCGGATGGCCCGCGGTCGCCCGAAGTCGATGAGCGCGTCCATCGCCGCGCGGATCGTTCGGCCCGTGTAGAGCACATCGTCGACAAGGACAACCGTGGATCCGTTGAGGTCGAACGGCAGGTCCGTGCCCTTCACGACCGGCTGCTGAGCGACGAGCGAGAGGTCGTCCCGGTAGAACGTGATGTCCAGCGCGCCGACGGGGATGCGGACGTTCTCGTGCTCGTCGATCGAGTCCGCGATCCGGCGCGCCAGCGGAACGCCCCGGCGCTGAATGCCGACAAGGAGGAGGCCATCGGTGCCGGCCTGCTTCTCGACGATCTCGTGCGAGATGCGAATCGTCGCCCGGCGGATCTCGTCCGCGGTCATGATCCGGCGGCCGTTCATGCGGGCGCGGCCCGCGAGATCGCCACCCGGCTGCAGCGTGGCACCGTTTCCGCGTCTCCTTCCCGGCCTCTCGGGGCCCGTCTGCCGGCTCTCGAGGCCGGCGGCTGAAGGGGTCGCAGCCAGTCTACCCCGGCCGCTCGGGCATCAGCGAACTCACGCTCGGCTCTGGCGGCCTCAATGGACGATCTGGATCCGCATCCCGGGGTTCGACTCGAGGCGGCCGAAGACGTTGCCGCGCCACGCGAGGACGGAGATCCGGCTGTCGTCACCGTCCTGGCCCGGTGGCGTGACCCACGCGAGCCGGTTGTGCTCGATCGAGAAGCCGCGCAGCGCCGGGACGCCGGGCAGCGGCTCAACCGTCGAGTCGAGGAGCCCGGTGGCCGGGTCGATCACGAAGAGCTGGAGGCGGCCGAGCTTCGGATCGTTCGCGTCGGCGACCCAGACGGCGAGGCGCGTGCCGCTCGGGTCGAATCGAGCGTCAAAGTCGACGATCGGCGTGTCGGTCTCGAACAGCACCTGCGGCGTGCCCGCCGGGCCGGGCGGCGCGGGCGTCGGTTGCGGCGATGCGGACGGGTCGATGCTCGGTGCGAACGTCAGCTCCGGCGTCGGCGTGGGTTCGGACGAAGGGCCCGGCGTCGCGTTCGGGTCGAAGGAGGCGTCAGATCGGACCGGGGGCTCGGGCGCGGTCCAGGCATCGAGGACGAGGCGACCGGTGCCGAGCGTCCAGCCGCCGGCACCATCGCCCTCCACCGTGCCGTCCCAGTAGACGACGCGCGTGCCGAGCGAATCGACGGCCGGCCGCCAGACCGAGGGCGCGAGGAGCAGCGTTGCGGTCCCGGTGACCGGGTCGAGGAGGAACGTCTGGGCCAGGTGCGGGGCCACGTCCGGCGTGGGGCTCGGCACGGGCGCCGATGGATCAGGGGTCGGCGTCGTGGTCGGGCTGACCGTCGGTTCCGCGGAGGCGCCGTCGGACGGAGCGGGCGACTCGTCCGCCACTGGCGCGATCTCCTCGGCCACGTGGCTGCCGAGGACATAGGCGCCTGCCCAGCCGGTGAAGATCGAGCGGCCGTCGAAGGTCACCTGCGTCGCCTGCGGATCGCCGACATGCCAGACATAGAGGTCCGGACCACCCGGTCCGTCGGACGGGCGGGCGGCGAACGCGAACCAGGCGCCATCCCCGGAGTACGACGGTTCGCCGACAACCGTGACTCCGGTCGCGATCGCGGTCGCGCCTTCCGGGGTCGGCTCAGGGGTCGGCCCTGGGCTCCCGCTCGGACCGAGTGATGGCTCGTTCGACGGTTCGACCGACGGCAGGTTCGACGGTTCGACCGACGGCCGGTTCGACGGCTCTGTCGACGTCGCCGCGCTCCCCTCGGGCGTCGGGGACGGGCCGCCAGACGGCTCCGGGGTCGAGACGGGCAGGACCAGCACGGACGAACCGCTGGTCTCGCTGGTCACGATGACGAGCTGCTCGGAGGTCGGTGAGATGACGACGGCCTGCGGCTCCTCGGCCAGGGTGATCGTCGTGAGGACGTCCTGCTCGAGCGGGGCGCAGCCACGATCGGCGGTCGGGCAGACATGGTCGACCCGGGCGACGGTCAGCTCATAGGTCCCATCGTCCTGCGGTGCGAGCCAGTTGAGCCCGCCGGCCGCGACGCTGATCGGCGTGGGTTCCGGCGAACCTGACTCGCGCGGCGTGCCGGTTGGGCTGACGTTCGGGATCTCGTTCCCCGAGAAGACCGACGCTCCAACGACAACGAGGATGACGAGCGCGCTCGAAAGCGTCCCAAGCTGGGCGGTGCTGAGTCGGAGCCGGCGCGGCACGGCGCGCCGGGCAGATCCGTGGCCGGCCTCGCGCTCGATCGCTGCGGACGTCCGGGCCCACAGATCACGCGGCGGCTCTGGCGAGTCGTCGCGGAGCGTCCGCAGCAGCATGCGATCCGCCTCGAACGCCTCTACGGCCTGGCGGCAGTCGCCGCAGCCGTCGAGATGACCGACGAGCCACGCCTCGTCGTCGTCGGAGAGCGGCGCGATCAGGCGATCCGAGGCCATTGCCCGGGCCCGATCGTGGGTTGCCTCGGCGTCGTTGTGGCGACGCCGGAACGGCAGCGTCATGTCGCCGTCCCGCCGTTCTGATTCGGCGTGCCGTGGGCGAGGTCTCGGGCATCTTCGCCGGCCTTCTCGGCCGCTCGTTCCTCGGCCAGCGCCTCGCGCAGGCTCTGGCGGGCGCGAGTCAGGAGGGCGCGCGCCGCGACGTGGCTGACGCCAAGCGCGGCGGCGAGCTCGAGGCCGGTGAGGTCATGGAGCTCGGCGAGGAGGAGGGCGGCACGCTGGCGTTCCGGGATCCTGGCGAGGGCCCGCTCGAGCGGCCCGGAGAGGCGCGGCTCCATCGCGAGATTCTCGGCCGACGGTGCACTTCCCGGAGACTCGCCGGTCCACGGCAGGAACCGGACGATCTTGCGGCGCCGCATCTCGTCGAGCGCCACGCGATGGGCGATCTGGTACAGCCAGGCGCGGGCGTTCTCGGGCTTTTCGAGCGCGTTGTAGGCCTTGTAGGCCTTGACGAAGGCGTCCTGCGTCATGTCGGCGGCCATCTCGGGGTCGCGGACCATCCGCAGCAGGTAGGCGTAGATCTCGCCGTGGTGCTTGGCGAACAGGCCCTCGACAAACGATCCGGCCGTGCCGCGGTCCCAGGTCGCGCTCATCGCACGGGAATCCGGGGTGCCGAGGACGCGATCGAAACCGGCGCCGAAGCGGACCTGCTCCGACGCGCTGACGCTGGGTCGAGCCGAGCCGCCAAACATGTGTATCGAGGGACGCTGCGTCCGACCGGCGTGTGACGCCCCCCATCACGCCAGCCGGTGGGGATCACCCGGCCGCCTCCGGAACACCGCCTCGCGCGCGTGCGAGCAGCTCCTCCACGGCATCCTCGGGCGAGACCGGGTTCACCGGCAGGCCGGTCCCGAGCTCCAGGCCGGCGATCTCGCGGAGCCGCGGATGGACCTCCCAGTGCCAGTGGTACGTCGCGTCGACGCGCTCGCGCAGCGGGGCCGTATGGAGGACGAGGTTGTACGGCGGGCCGTTCAGGCTTGCGGCGAGCTGGCCGAGCACCGTTCGAAGCGCGGTTGTCGTGGCGCGAACGTCATCGTCGATGGCCTGGCCGAAGTCCGCCTCGTGCTTCCGGGGCACGATCCAGATCTCGAACGGCGAGCGTGATGCCCACGGCGCGAACG
>DASRJS010000111.1:0-9520 GCA_035649355.1 Candidatus Polarisedimenticolia bacterium | reverse complement strand
CCTCGTGAGCCTCATGACGGCCGAGGCGATCGACGACATGAAGCTCCGCATCGGCGACACGGCGGTGGCCGTGGTGAAGGCGACGAACGTCATCGTCGAGGTGCCCGCGGGCCGGGACGCACGGTCGTGACCCGGGCCGCCCGGGTCCTGTTGATCGCCGTTGTCCTGTCGTCATGCAGCGGGTCGGCGACGTCAACGCCACAGCCACCCGAGCTGACCATCTTCGCCGCGGCATCGCTCAAACAGGTCCTCGAGAAGGCGATCACGGTCTACGTCGCGCCGGGCCCGGACCCGACGTTCGTGCTGTCGACGGGTTCGTCGACGGCCCTGCGGACCCAGATCGAGGAGAGCGCCCGAGCAGACGTCTTCCTGTCTGCTGACACGATCAACCCGCAGTTGCTCGTCGACCATGCGATCGCAGACGGTGTGGCCGTGCCCTTCGCGAGCAATACGTTGGTGATCATCGTTCCGAAGGACAACCCCGCCGCGATCACGACCCCCGCCGATCTCGGGCAGCCCGGCGTCAGGATCATCGCCGCCGGCGACGAGGTGCCCATCACGACGTACGCCGCCCAGGTCATCGAGAACCTCGCCGCCACCAACGGGTATCCGTCGGGATTCGCCGCCGCCTACGCGTCGAACGTGGTCTCCCGCGAGGAGAGCGTCGCGGCGGTCGTTGCAAAGATCGAGCTGGGCGAAGGGGACGCGGCGATCGTCTACGTCACAGACGCGACGGCTTCATCCGGGGTAACGACGATCGAGATCCCCGATGCTGCCAACGTTCGGGCGACGTATGCGGGCGTCGTCATCGGGGACATCACCGAGGCGCCCGACCAGGTTGCCGCGGCACACGCGTTCCTCGACTGGTTGGCCGGGTCGCGCGGACGAGCCGTCCTTGAGGAATTCGGATTCCAGCCGCCGCCGTGAGCGTCCGCGGCGCGCGGGCGACCGCCCGCCAGCCGGCAGTCTTCCTGATCGGCAGCCTTGGGCTCGCAGGCATCCTCGTCGCGTTCCTCGGGTTGCCGATTCTCGTCCTGATCGGTCGCTCGCTCGCCGACGGAGCCCTGGGCGCGGTGCTCGCGAGGCCGGCCGTCTTCGACGCCCTCGCGCTGAGCCTCCGCACGACGGCCGCGAGCGTCGCGATCGCGGTCATCCTCGGACTTCCGCTGGCGTTCATCCTGGCCCGGCGACGGTTCCGCGGCTCCGCGCTCCTCGAAACCGCCATCGACCTGCCGATCGTCCTGCCGCCGTCCGTCGCCGGGCTCGGCCTGCTGCTGGTCTTCGGTCGGCGCGGGCTCCTCGGGGAGAGCCTCGACGCCGCCGGCCTCGCGATCCCGTTCACGACCGTCGCCGTCGTCCTTGCCCAGGCGTTCGTCGCGATCCCATTGTTCGTTCGCTCCGCCCGCGCCGGGATCGCCGCCGTCGACCGCGACCTCGAGGACGCCGCGCGCGTCGACGGGGCAGGGGAGTCGGCCGTCGCGCGCTGGATCACGATCCCGCTTGCGCTGCCGGCAATCGGCGCCGGCCTCGTCATGGCCTGGGCCCGGGCTCTTGGTGAGTTCGGCGCCACGATCATGTTCGCGGGCAACCTCACCGGCCGAACCCAGACGCTGCCGCTCGTCGTCTACTCGGAGTTCCAGGGCGGCGACCTCGATGCCTCGATCGCCGCCGCCGCGGTCCTCGTGATCGCCGCCTTTGCCGTCCTCGTCGCGGTCCGGACCCTGCGCTGGGGCCGCGTCCTCGATACCCGCGGCGCCTAGGTGAAGAGCGCCGCGTAGGCATTGATCGCCGGCTGGCCGCCCAGGTGGGCGTACAGGACCGTCGAGGACGCCGGGATCTCGCGGCGGCTGACCAGATCGATCAGGCCAGCCATCGACTTTCCCTCATAGACAGGATCCGTGATCATGCCTTCGAGGCGGGCGGTCGTCCGCATCGCGTCGAGCGTCGACGCGTCGGGGATGCCGTAGATGCCGGCGTGGTAGCGCTCGTCGAGCTCGATCTCATCGTCACGCAGGTCACGGTCGACTCCGATCGCCCTGGCCGTGAACCGCGCGATCCTGGCGACCTGCGCCCGCGTTTCGGCTGGCTTCGCCGATGCATCGATGCCGATGACACGCCGGGTCCGTTCTCGATCCGCGAAGCCGGCGATCATCCCGGCCTGCGTCGAGCCCGTCACCGAGCAGACGATGATCGTGTCGAAGAACACCCCGAGCTCGCGCTCCTGGGCCTCGACCTCACGCGCCCAGCTGGCGAAACCGAGACCACCCAGGGGATGGTCCGACGCGCCTGCCGGGATGGCGTACGGCTTCCCGCCGGCCGCCTTGATCTCCGCAAGCGCCTGCTCCCAGCTCTCCTTGAACCCAATTCCGAAGCCGGCCTTGACCAACCGGACGTCGGCGCCCATGAGCCGGCTCAGGAGGATGTTGCCGACGCGGTCGTAGGTGACGTCGGGCCACTCGACCCAGCTCTCCTGGACGAGCACGCACTTGAGCCCCGCGACGGCTGCCGCGGCGGCGACCTGCCGGGTGTGGTTCGACTGGACATTGCCGATCGACACGAGGGTGTCGCAACCCTGGGACAGGGCATCCGCGACCAGGTACTCCAGCTTGCGGGTCTTGTTGCCCCCGAACGCGAGGCCCGAGTTGACGTCGTCGCGCTTCGCCCAGACCGCCGCACCGCCGAGATGCTTCGTGATCCGATCCAGCCGGTGGATCGGCGAGGGGCCGAACATCAATGGCGTTCGCGGGTAATCCTCGAGCCGTGACGGCTTCGCAGGTGCTTCAAGCGTGGTCATTTCCCACCTCCGATGATGGCCTTGGATATCGCCTGGCATGGCAACCGGACGCTTCAGGCGTCGTCATCACGTGGCCCTCCTTCCGCATCGAACGTCTCGAGCAGCGTCGTCCAGATGCGCGCCGTGATCGCGACGGCCGTCTCCACGTCCCCGTCGGCACACGCATCGATGAACTGCTCGTGCCAGGCGATCGAGCGGCGACCCATGAGCGAGCCGAACCGCAGGCGTTCGAGCCGGCGGATCTGCGGCAGCTGGCGCTCGATCGTTGACGCGAGCACGCGATTCCCGAGCGCCACGACGGGCACGTCGTGGAGTGCGTCGTCCGCGCTCACGGCGGCGTCGACGTCGGCACGTTCGATGGCCGCCGCGAACCGCCGGTTCGCCGCGCGCATCAGGTCGTGGTGACGCTCGGTCATGAGCGGAACGGCGAGCCTGACCGCGAGCTCGTGCATCGCCCGGACCACGACGAGTGCATCGCGGACCTCGCGCAGGACCAGCGGCGCAACCCTCGTCCAGGAGTGAGCCTTCGTCTCGACGAGCCCGTCGTCAGCGAGCCGGCTCAGGGCTTCGCGAACGGGCGTCCTGGAGAGGCCGACTCGCTCGGCGAGCTCGCCATCGCGGATGACCGAACCCGGCGCCAGCTCGCCCGACACGATCGCGTCCCGGAGCATCCGGTAGGCGCGGTCCCGAAGCAAGGTTCGCTCGACCCTGCGCAGTGACATGTAATATATTGGATGGGATCACGTGGCCATTGTCAAGACCCTTTTTCGGCGAGATTTTGGTGGGTGGCTCAGCCGAGCTTCAGCTCAGGGAGGACCTCGCGCCCGAACACGTCGATCCATTCGGCCTGGTTGCGGCCCACATGGTGGAGGTGGATCTCATCGAAGCCGAGGTCGACGTAATGCTGGATGTTCGCGATGTGCTTTCCGAGGTCAGAGCTGATGAGCATCCGGTTGACGAAGTGCTCCGGCTTGACGAGCTTCGCCATCGCGGCAAAGTCCTCGGGGTTCCGGATGTCCTGTTTCGGGAAGGCCATGCCGCCGTTCGGCCACTCGCGGACCGCGATCTCCGCTGCCTCCTCGTCCGTGCGAGCCCAGCTGAGGTGGAGCTGCAGGATCTTTGGCATCCCGGTCGGATCCTTGCCGGCCTCGCGCGCCCCGGCGTCGTTGTTCTCCCAGAGGTCCTTGAGCTTCGCGTCGGCCGCGCCGACGGTGATCATCCCGTCCGCGAACTTGCCCGTCCGTCGGGCGTTGAGCGGGCCCGCGGTCGCGACGTAGATCGGCACCTTCTGCTCGGGCAGCGTGTAGAGCTTCGCGCTTTCGAGCGTGAAGTGGGCGCCCTTGTGGCGGACGACCTCGCCGGTGAACAAGCGGTTGATGATCTCGATGGCCTCGAACATCATCGCCGAGCGGATGCCGATCTCCGGCCACTGGCCGCCGATGATGTGCTCGTTGAGCGCTTCGCCCGCTCCGAGGCCCAGCCAGAACCGGCCCGGGAACATCGCCCCGAGCGTGGCCGACGCCTGGGCGATCATCGAGGGGTGGTAGCGGAAGCTCGGACAGGCGACGCCGGTCCCGAACCGGCCGGTCGTCCGCAGCCCGAGCGCACCCATGAACGCCCACGCAAACGCCGACTGGCCCTGCTGCGGCGTCCACGGATGGAAGTGCTCGCTGACCATGAAGCCGGCCGAGAAGCCGGCCGCCTCGGCCTGCGGGCACCACTCCAGCAGGTCGTTCGGGTGGAACTGCTCGAGCATCGCCGCATAGCCGATCTTGGCCATCTCGCCTCCCTCGACGGATCGCCCGGAGGGCCGGCGTCCGCGGCGCGATACTAGCCCCCATGGACCTCGAGGTCTTCGTGACACCCGAGCTCGGCGATGCGAGCTACCTCGTCGCCTCAAACGGCGAGGCGGCGATCGTCGATCCGCAGCGCGACGCGTGGCGCTTCCTGGCCGCCGCCGACCGCCGCGGCTGGCGCGTCCGCCACGTCCTCGAGACGCACGTCCACAATGACTACGTCTCCGGTGCCCACGAGGTCCGGGCCGCGACCGGGGCGGCCATCGTCGTCCCGGCGCGTGGCGGCTACACCTTTGACCATGCGCCCGCCGACGAGGGCACCAAGGTCCGCCTGGGCGAGCTGTCGCTCGTCGCCCGAGCCACGCCCGGTCACACGCCCGAGCACCTTGCGTGGGAGGTCATCGGCGCCGATCCCGCCCGTCCCGAGGCTGTGTTCAGCGGCGGCAGCCTGCTTGTCGGCAGCACCGGCCGGACGGACCTGCTCGGCGACTCGAAGACCGCCGAGCTCACACCGGCGCAGTACCGGACCCTGCGCAGGCTTGCGGAGCTGCCCGACGCGACCCAGGTCCTGCCAACCCACGGTGCGGGCAGCTTCTGCTCGGCGGGACCCGTGGCGTCCGGCCGAACGACCACGATCGGGGCGGAACGACGCTCGAACGCGTCCTTCGTGGCGCCGTCGCTCGCGGTCTTCGAAGAGGTCGCTCTTGGCTCGTTGGGTCGTTATCCGGACTACTACGCGCACATGGCGCCGCTCAATCGCGCCGGCGTGCCGGTTGTCGGACGGCTCCCGGCGATCGCGCCGCTGACCGCGGACGACGTCGCCAGCGCCGCGGCCTCAGGTGTCCGGATCATCGATGCCCGCTCACGCGAGGCGTTCGCCGCGGCGCACATCCCGGGCTCGTTGAACATTGAGCTGAGCAGCCCGCTTGCGGGCTACGTCGGCTGGCTCCTGCCGTTCGACAGCCCGATCGTGCTCGTCGCCGAGTCGGCCGCCGATCTCGAGGAGGCGGCGCTCCAGCTCTTCCGGATCGGCTGGTCGGCAATCCGCGGCGCGCTCTCAGGCGGCATGGACGCTTGGGCCGAATCTGGCCGTGAATTGCGGAGCTACCGAACGCTCGGCATCAAGGACCTGCGGGCCGAGATCGCCGCCGGCGAACGGCCGCATGTCCTGGATGTCCGCCAGCCGGTCGAGTGGCGGGACGGCCTCGTGCCCGGCTCGGACACCACGTTCGTCGTCGACCTGCCCGCGCGCCTCGCCCAGCTCGTCCCGGGCGAGGAGCTCACGGTCGTCTGCAAGTCCGGTCAGCGCTCCGCGATCGCGGCGAGCATCCTCGACGGGGCGGGCATTCCGGTGCGATTGGTCGCGGAGGGTGGCGTTCCGAACTGGCTCGCCCTGGACGCGTCGCCCGCGAACCGTTAGGCGCGCATCGAACATGTCACGGCTTGACATGATTCGCGCTACCCTCAGCCGATGCGCGCCTCCCGCCTCGTCTCGCTGCTGCTCCTCCTCCAGACGCGCGGCCAGCTGACCGCTGCCGAGCTGGCGCGCGAGCTCGAGGTCTCGGTCCGGACGGTCCATCGCGACGTCGAGGCGCTGAGCGAATCGGGCGTCCCCATCTACGCCGAGCGCGGCCCGCACGGCGGCATCCGGCTCGTCGACGGCTACCGGACGCGCCTCACCGGTCTGACCGCGGACGAGGCGGAGGCGCTGTTCCTGTCCGGGATCCCGGGGCCGGCGGCGGAGCTCGGTCTCGGGACCGTTGTGACGGCCGCCCGGCTCAAGGTCCTGGCTGCCCTGCCCGCGGAGCTGCGCGGTCGCGCGACGCGACTTGTCGAGCGCTTCCATCTCGACGCCGCGGGCTGGTTCCAGACAGGCGAACCAGTGCCGCACCTCGCCGCTCTGTCCGAGGCGGTCTGGGGAGAGGGTCGCGTCGAAGTGGACTACGAGCGCGGTGAGGGCCAGGTGACACGAACGCTGGATCCGCTCGGCCTCGTGCTCAAAGCCGGTGTCTGGTACCTGGTCGCCCGAGCTGACGGCGAGCCGCGCACGTATCGCGTCTCACGGGTCGCCGCGGTGCGGCCGCTCGAGGAGCGCTTCGAACGCCCGCCGAAGTTCGACCTGCCGTCGTTCTGGTCGGAGTCGTCCGCCGCCTATGAGCGAGAGGCACCGCGGATCGACATCAAGGTCCGTGTCAATCCCGAGCGAATCGACAACCTCCGCGGTGCGGTCGGCGGGCGAGTCGTTGACGCAGCCGAGCACCTCGACGAGGCAGATTCCGAGGGCTGGCTGCGCTTGCGCCTTCGGCTCAAGTGGCCGGACGAGGCGCCGGCCATGCTGCTCGCGGCCGGCGCCTCGGTGGAAGTGCTCGAGCCGGTCGAAGTACGCGACCGGCTCATTCGAGCGGCGAAACGAATCGTCGAGCGCTATGAGGCTGCGCCCGCCGCTTCGTGACGCGAGCTCACGCGCGTCAGCTCGTCGCTCGTGGTCCGTGTCTCGATTCGATTCCAGGGTGTCTCGTCGGCTGGCTCGAGGAGCCGGCGCATCTCGAGCTCGTGCTCGATCTCGCGCTGTCGCTCCTCGTGGATGAGTTGACCGATCGCCAAGTACAGCATCCGTTGACCTCATCTATGGCGATCATCTGACCGCGTTCCTGACACCCGAACCATACCGCTGATACATGCCAGGATTTGTCATCTAACAGCCAAGTCGCCGACCGTCGAACTCGTTTCGTAACGCCTGTGAAAGGTGACTCGGCGACCCGTGATGCGACCGCTGCGTTCGATCCTTCACGGTTGGTGCATGGCTGACGAACCACGACGTCCCGAGGCACCCGAAACGCCGCAGGATCTGCCGCCGGGCGAAGGCGCAGATCACCCTGAGCCGGCTGCGGCCGATCACTGGATCCGGCTGCCGAAACTATCCGTGCCCCGAATCGAGGTGAGCGACGTGCAACTCCCCGACATCCGCCTGCCCCGGGTCGTTGGACCCGCCGTTCGACCGGTGCCCGATGAGACGCGCCGTCGATTCGACGCGCTGATGAGTGCAGCGGCGGCCGGTGCGCTGCAGCTCAGCGGCCGACTGGCGAAGGCCGGCGGCCGGGCGCTGCTCATCGGTCCGCGGAGCCCCGTGACCAGGTTTGGCTTCGCCGTTCCGGTCGTCGGCCTGGTGGTCATCGCCGCCGGCACCGGAGCCGCGCTCGCCTACGTCTTCGATCCCATCTCCGGTCTCGAGCGACGCACTCGCGTGCGCCGTCAGCTCGCGATGGGCAGCCAGCGGATCGGACTGGCCCTTGGCCAGGCCAGGCGCCAGGCGTCCTCCGCGATCGCAGCACGCCGACCGCAGACACGCGAGCCCCGCGCGATCGCCGAACCGGAGCTCATGCCTGCGTCACAACCCGCATCCCGCTCGGTCGTGGCGGCGAATACCCGGGCGATGTCGATGGTTGGGGCCAGCTCGACCGACGCCACGTCCGGCAACGGGATCGGCTGAACCCCGGGTCGCTCTCCGATCAGCTCGCGACGTATGCCGCGAGGTGCTCGCCCGTGAGGGTGGACCGAGCGGCGACGAGGTCCGCTGGCGTGCCCTCGAACACGATCCGGCCGCCGTCATGGCCGGCACCGGGACCCAGGTCGATGATCCAGTCTGCGCGCGCCATGACCGCCTGGTGATGCTCGATGACGATGACCGTCCGGCCACCGTCGACGAGCCGGTCCAAGAGCCCGATGAGGTTGTCGACGTCCTGCATGTGGAGGCCCGTCGTCGGCTCGTCGAGGACATAGACGTCCGTGTCGGTCGACATCTCGATGGCGAGCTTCAGACGCTGGCGCTCGCCGCCTGACAGCGTGTCGAGCTCCTGCCCGAGCGAGATGTAGCCGAGCCCGACGTCCGCGAGCCGGTCGAGCATCACCCGGACAGGCTTCTCGGTGAAGAAGCTCGCGGCCTCCTCGACGGACATCGCGAGAACCTCGACGATGTTCTTCTCGCGAAGCCGGTAGCCGAGGACCTCGTCAGTGAACCGGCGGCCCTCGCAGACCTCGCAGATGCTTGCGAACGTCGCCATGAAGCCGAGGGTCGTGTAGACCTTGCCAAGGCCGTTGCAGGCCGGACAGGCGCCTTCGGAGTTCGCGCTGAACAGGGCCGGTTTGACGCCGTTGGCCTTCGCGAACGCCGAACGGATGGGGTCGAGGATGCCGGTGTACGTGGCCGGATTCGAGCGCCGCGAGCCCTTGATCGCGGATTGGTCGATCACCGTGACGGACGGGTCCGTGCGCGGCAGGCAACCGTGAATCAGCGAGCTCTTGCCCGAGCCGGCGACCCCGGTCACCGCGACGAGCACGCCCAGCGGCACGTCGACTGAAACGTCCTGGAGGTTGTGGAGCCGCGCGTTCCGGATCGGGATCGCGCCGCTCGAATCCCGAGGCGCCGACTTCAGACCCTGCCGGAGATCGAGGTGGCGGCCGGTGGCGGTGCCCGATGCGACGAGGCTATCGACGGTGCCTTCGAACACGACGGTCCCGCCGTGCGGGCCGGCGCCCGGCCCCATGTCGACGACGTGGTCGGCGATCCGGATGACCTCCGGGTCGTGCTCGACGACGAGCACGGTGTTGCCTTTGTCCCGCAGCTGCCGGAGGAGCTGGTTCATGCGCTCGACGTCGTGCGGATGGAGGCCGATCGTCGGCTCGTCGAACACGTAGGTGACGTCGGTCAGGGCCGAGCCAAGGTGGCGGATCAGCCGCGTCCGCTGCGACTCGCCGCCTGAGAGCGTCCCGGACGGCCGATCGAGGCTCAGGTAGCCGAGCCCGATCTCGACGAACGCTTCAAGCGAGTGCCGGATGTTCGAGAGCAGCGGCCCCACCGTCGGCGCATCGAGGTCGCGGATCCAGCCGGCCAGGTCGCTGATCTGCATCGCGCAGGCGTCGGCGATGCTGA
>DASRJS010000110.1:0-14847 GCA_035649355.1 Candidatus Polarisedimenticolia bacterium | reverse complement strand
CAGCCCGGGAGCTGCTCCTGGGCCGTCCCCCACGCGCCGGCCAGGCGGCCGGGACGAGCCTGCGCCGGGCCGATGAAACGGACCTGGACGCGGCCCGGCGTCTCGCGACCGAGCTCGATCGAACGGTTCTGCCGATCCAGGGCCCGCCCGGCTCCGGCAAGACCTACAGCGGGGCCCGGATGATCCTGACCCTCGTCCGAGCGGGCAAGCGCGTTGGCATCACCGGCACGAGCCACAAGGTCATCTCGAACCTGCTCAAGGCAGTTCTCAAGGCCGCCGCCGACCCGGCCGAGCCACCGGTCGACGTTCGGCCCGTCCAGCGGGGGGACAAGGAGCAGGTCCTCGACGACGCATTGGTCGCCCGCGGCGGGAGCAACGACGACGTCCGGGCTCGCCTCGAGGACGGCCGTGCCAACCTCGCGGCCGGGACGCCCTGGCTCTGGGGTTCGGCCAAGATGATCGACGCGGTCGACGTCCTGTTCGTTGACGAGGCCGGCCAGATCTCACTGGCCAATGTCGTCGCGATCTCGAGATCGACCGAGAGCCTTGTCCTCCTCGGCGATCCCCAGCAGCTCGACCAGCCGATGCGCGGCACCCATCCGCCCGGCGCCGACCGCTCGGCCCTGGCCCACGTCCTCGCGGGCCGGGCGACCATGCCATCCGATCGGGGCCTGTTCCTTGAGACGACGTGGCGCCTGCACCCGGCGCTGTGCGACTTCACGTCGGAAGTCTTCTACGAGGACCGTCTCGAGCCCGAACCGCACCTGATCGTGCAACGCCTTGACGCTCGCGGCTTGAGCCACCCCGAAGGCGTCGGGCCGCGGCTCCTGGAGGTTCCGACCGTCGGGGCAGACAACGAGTCACCGGAGGAAGCCGACGCAGTCGCCCGGGTCGCTCGATCGATCGTCGAGGCGGGGTCGAGCTGGGTCAACGAGAAAGGCAAGCGCCTGCCCGTGACCTGGGACGAGGTCCTCATCGTCGCGCCGTACAACGCCCAGGTGGGGGCGATCAAGCGCCGCCTGCCGGCCGAGGCTCGGGTCGGGACCGTCGATAAGTTCCAGGGCCAGGAGGCGCCCGTCAGCATCTACTCCCTGACCACATCGAGCCCCGAGCTGGCGCCTCGAGGCATGGACTTCCTCTACTCCCGCAACCGCCTCAACGTCGCAACGTCCAGGGCTCGCTGCATCACGATCGTGGCCGCCTCGCCCGATCTCCTCAGGGTCCGCGCCCGGACGCCGGCCCAGATGCGGCTCGCGAACGCCCTTTGCCGCTACGTCGAGATGACTACCGCTCGGCGTGGTCCGGGCACCGGGGCACCCAGCACGGGCCCTGCGCCTGAGCTGACGCGACCCGGGGACGAGAGAGTGGAGGTGCTGACGCTCGGCCTGTGACGGTGCCCGCGCGCATGGGATGATTCGCGGGATGGACCGGCGACGACGGACGACGCTGACGCTCATCGCCGGCGTGGCCCTCGCGAGCACGGGCCACATCGCGGCGGTGACGATCTCGACGATCGCCGCCGCGCAGCTGGCAGGCACGCCGAGCCTCGCCGGAACGCCGAGTGCGACGACGGTCTTCGGCGCGGCGGTCGGTTCGGCCGTCCTGGGCTGGATCGCCGGCAGTCGCGGGCGCCGGATCGCGCTGACGGTCGGCTACCTGCTCGCGGTCACGGGCGCGGCGATCGCGACGCTTGCCCTGATCGCGGCGTCGTTCCCGGGCTTTCTCGTCGCCACGTTCTTCATCGGCTTCGGCAACAGCTCCAGCCTCGCCGCGCGGTATGCGAACGCCGACATGCAGAAGCCCGAGAACCGCGCCTCGGCGATCGGCCTCGTCGTCTGGGCCGCAACCGTCGGTGCCGTCATCGGGCCAAACCTCGTCGGCGTATCGGGAGCCGCGGCCGTCGCGCTCGGGTTGCCGGAGGTCGTCGGGCCCTACCTCGTCCCGGGGGTGGTCACCACGACCGCGGCGATCCTGTCGTTCATCCTCCTGCGGCCCGACCCGAGCGAGCTGGCCGATCCGGCCAGTCGTGCGTCCGAGGCGGAGGTCTCGGCCGCGGGCGGCATCAGCGAGATCGTGCAGCGACCCGCGGTCGCGGCCGCGCTCGTCGCGCTCGTCGCGGGTCAGGTCGTCATGACGTTGATCATGACGATGACGCCGCTGCACCTGAACGCGACCGGCCACGGCCTTGCCGACGTCGGCCTCGTGATCAGCTCCCACACGTTCGGGATGTTCGCGCTGTCGCCGATCTCGGGGCGCCTCACCGATCGTCTCGGGAGCGTGACGGTGATCTTCGCCGGGGCGGGCATCATCGCGATGTCCTCGATCCTGACGTTCGTCGCTCCGGCCGATGGCCGCGACATCATCTTCCTGGCGATGTTCCTCCTGGGCTGGGGCTGGAACCTCGGATTCGTGGCCGGCAGCGCGCTCCTGACATCCGGCCTGGGCATCGCGGAGCGGGCTCGGACCCAGGGCTTCGCCGACGCCCTGATCTGGAGCTCGGCCGCCGTTGCGAGCGCGGGCTCGGGCGTGATCGTCGCGGCCGCCGGGTACGCGACCCTTGGTCTCCTTGGCCTCGCGATCGTGGCCGTGCCGATCGTCGTGTTCACGGCCCGCCGCGCCGCGCTCCGGGTGGCCGCGCAACCCACGAGCCGGACCCTGATCCCCGATGGGATCGACGTCGTGGGGGAGGCCTGATCGCCGGCCCTTACGAGCCCAGATCGAGAAATCGCAGGACGTCGGGGTGGTCGTCGGTCAGCGGTTCCAAATCCTCAGCGGCCACGGGCTGCCACGCGAGTGCCTCGAACCATTCGACCGCCGCGGGCGCTGCCGATGCCACGAGCCAGATCGACGGTGCTGCGCCGGCGGCGGCATCTGCGGGTGTCGGGCTGTAGCGGCGCTCCAGAACGGTCAAGCCGAGCTCGGCGCCCGCCGCGCCAATCGCCGGCCCGATGTCGTAGTAGCGGTTGGAGACGTGGAATGCGAGGACGCCACCGGGCCGAATGACGCGCGTGTCCTCCGCAAGGGCCTCGGCGGTGATGAGGTGCGCCGGGATCGCATCGGACGAGAAGGCGTCTAGGATGAGCAGATCCAGCGAAGCGGCCGCCTCCTCGCGGAGCGACAGCCGGCCATCGCCGAGCACGATCCGCGGCGGCACCCGAGCGTCCGAGAGGTAGGTGAAATAGCGCGGGTTGCTGGCGACCTCGACGACGACCGGGTCGATCTCGAAGAACGTCATCGACTGGCCCGGCTGGCTGTACGCCGCGATCGCACCGGCGCCCAGGCCGAGGACCCCGATCGCGGCGTTCGGTTGAACGGCGTCGAGGCGGTCGAAGATGTCGCCGAGCGGACCGCTTGGCGCGTAGTAGAAGGTCGGCGTCCGCCGCAGCAGTGGATCGGTCGACTGCGTTCCATGGACCGTAGTCCCGTTGAACAGCTCGATCCAGCGGCCGTCGGCCGATGCCACGACCTCGGTCACGCCGAAGAAGCTCCGATCGCGGATGAGCGCGGCCTTCGGGAGGACGAACGTCGCGAGCGCGAGGACGAGCGCCGTCGCAAGCGCGAGGAAGCGCGGTGGGCCGCCAACGAGCAGGAGCAGCGCACCGACCGAGAACCAGCGGATCGCGACCGGCAAGGCAATCGAACCGTCGACGCTCATCGTGAGCGCGAGCCCGCCGGCCACGATCGCGTACGGCAGCAGTCGCCAGTGCGCGCCCGCGATGAATGGTCGGAGGTTGAGGCGACGCCGCGACTGGCCAGCGCCCTCGACAGCGGCGCCGTCGTCCGGGACCGAGTCGGGTGCCGTCAGTGCGAGGGCTACGAGCGCCGCGATCAGGAGGATCGGGAACTCCCAGATGCCTTCGAAGGCGACAGGAGCGACGAGCGCCACCAGGGCCCCGCCGAGGACGCCGCCGATCGACTGGACGAGGTAGAACCCGGTGAGACCGGAGGCCGGCGGTCGGTCGGCGGCGAGCCGGCCATGCAGTGCCGTGGCGACGATCGCGAGACCGGCCCACTCGAGGACGATCAACGGCAGGATCGGCCAGCCGCCGGCTGATCCGATCGGCGTCCAGAGCACGGTGACCGCGACCGGGGCCATGGCGACCGCAAGCGGAACGATCCGCCGCCCGCGAGCCGAGAACGCGACGATGAACGAGCAGAGATAGAGCGCGAGCGGCCCGATCCACAGCAGCGGAGCGGCGATCAGGTCGGCGGCGATGAAGTTCGTCACGGCGGCAAGGAGCCCGGACGGGACGGCAGCGAGGAGGATCCACGTCGCGCGACGGCGCCAGCCGATGGCGAGCCTCGTCGGGTGCGCAGTCAGAGGTCTGCCAGCGACCGGCGTCGGCTCGACCGGGGTCGGCTCGACCGGGGTCGTGGTCGGCACGCGCCGGACAACCACGAACGCCGCCGCGGTGAGGAGCCCGACGAGCACGAGGAACGCTGCCGTCCAGAGCGTCCCTTGACGCGATACCCCGAAGATCGGCCCGAGGACCAGCGGGTACGCCAGGAGCGCACCAAGCGACGCGGCATTGCTCAGCGCGTAGAGCCAGTACGGGTCGCCTGCTTCGCGCGCGCCTGCCGCAGGGCGACGCCCGTCGCCTGCGTCGCGCCGCCGAGTGGTGACGAACCAGGCCGATAGCAGCGGCGTCGTCGCGGTGAGGACGGCGACGGGCGGCCCGATGCCGAGGACGAGGATCCGAAGAACCTCGAGCGCCTCCGGCAGGCCACTCGACGCGTGACCGCCCACGCGAATCGGCATCACTGTGAGCCAGACGAGCGCGAAGACGGCGAGGACGACATGGAGGATCGCGCCTCGCCGCGGGCCGAGACGCGTGACGCTCAGGTGGCTGTAGCCATAGCCGAACAGCACCACGCCCTGGAAGAACACGAGCACGGTCGCCCAGACCGCCGGCGTGCCGCCGAAGACCGGCAGGATGACCTGCCCGATGAGCGGCTGGATCCAGAAGAGCAGGAACGCCGAAAGTGCGATCGCGCCCCCGAACAACGCCACGAGTTGATCGTCCCACAGGCGAGGCCCCGATCGGGCCCCGGAAGGTACGGCGGGCAGCCGGGACCGCCGTGCTATGGCGCGGCCAGCTCCCGGAGCACCCAGGCCGCCAGCACGCGCGCACAATCGACGACCTCGCCGAGCGGCACGAACTCGTCCGCGCTGTGCGCGGCGGACACATCGCCGGGGCCGAAGATCACCGTTGGCGTGGCGCCCTCGTTGACGAGGAGCCGCATGTCGGCGCCATACGGCTTGCCGAGGAGCGCCGGCCGGCGTCCGGTGACGGCCTCGACCGCCGCCGCCAGACCGATGGGCAGCGGATGGTCCGACGGCACCCGCGCCGAGGAGAACTTCCCGCCGACCAGCTCGATCGTCGGGCGGTGCTCGCGCAGGAACTCATCGCCGTCACAGGCTTCCTCGATCGCGTCGCGAAGGTCGGTCTCGGCGTCGCGCCATGACTGGCCCAGCTTCACCCCGTAGCGCCCATCCGCGACGACCCGGTCCATCACAGTCGACGCCCAGTCACCGCCCCGGACGATCCCGATGATCGTCGGGTACGGCAGCCCAAGAACAGTCATGAGCGGGTCCTTCTCGGCGGCGTTGCGGCGCCGTTCGTCCGCTTCGAGGGCGCGGGCGAGGTAGGCCAGCTTGTCGAGGGCAGAGACGCCAAGGCGTCGAACCGAGGCGTGCGCGGCGCGACCGGGAACGGTCAGGCGAAAGGTCAGCGCGCCGGCATGGGCGACGACGACATCAAGGCTCGTTGGCTCGGTGATGATCGCCATGTCACCGGTGACGCCCGCGCGGATCGCGGCGAGCATGCCCTGGCCGCCGTCCTCCTCGGACGGCACGAACGCGACGACGAGCTCGCCTTCGAGACTCTCGAGCGCCCCTCCGGCACCCAGCGCCGCCAGCGCCTCGAGGATCGACGTCACGCCGCCCTTCATGTCGCACGCGCCGCGGCCGAACAGCCGATCGCCGACGATTTCGGCGGCCCACGGGTCGTGGCTCCATGTCGAACGCTCGCCCGGCGGCACGATGTCCACGTGGCCGACAAGCAGGATCCGTCGTCCGCCCGCGCGGCCGTATCGGCCAACGACGATAGGAAGCGATGTGCGCGGCATCTCCGCGCCCGGCCAGTCAGGATCGTCCCGCTCGAACGCGACGGGGTCCGGATTCAGCCGCTCGACAGCAGCACCCAGCGCGACGAGCCGAGCTGCCAGCTCGCCCTGGATGGCTTCTTCCGAGCCGGTGACCGATGGGATCCTCACGAGCGCGGCGAGCGTCTCCACGGCTCGGCCGGCGTCGACAGCCGCGACCGCGCGCGCTTCCGCTTCGTTCACCCCCGCAGGATCGGCCGGGTCATGCAGGTTGGCCCGCCGGAGCCGTTGATCCCGATCTCGGACGCCGGATACGCGTGGACCTCGCACCCGGCGGCGGCCAGCAGGGATGCCGTCCGCGGATTGCCTTCGGCCACGATGACGACACCCGGTCGGACCGCGAGAACGTTGCAGCCCAGGGTTGGGAACTCCTCCTCGGGCACCGCCAGCTGGCGCACGCCGAGCTCGTTGAGGAGCTCCCAGAGGCCGACGGGCAGGAGCGGCGGATAGACGACGGCCAGGTCATCGGCCACGGGCGAGATGACCGACAGCAGGTGGATCAGCTCCGCTGGTCCGCGCCAGTACGGGACATCGAAGATGCGAACGTCACCGCCGACGATCGCGGCGAGCTGGCGGGCGCCGGCGTCGTTCGTTCGAAGCGTCCGCCCGATGCAGAACAGGTCCTGGCGCAGCCAGAACGTGTCGCCGCCTTCGGCGGTTCCCGGCGCCTCGATCCACCCGGCGACCGGGATCCCCGCGGCTGACGTCCAGGCCTCGAGGACGGCGCACTCGCCCTGGCGGTTCGGCTTGCCCGGCCGCAGCACGATCGAGCCGCGGTCGCTGACGAGCAGCGGGTCGTACGTGTAGACGAGGTCCGGCGAATTCGTCTCCGTCTCGAGGGCGTGCACGTTCGGCCCGAGGCCGGCCAGCACCTCGACGAAACGGTCGTGCTCACGCTGGGCGAGCGCGAGGTCGACCGGATGGAGGAAGCCGTGCGCGTCATCGTCGAACGCCGCCCCGAACGCCGGACCCGGCCGCTTGACGAGGACATCGCGCAGCGGCGCGGTCATGCTCTGGGCGCCGAAGGCCCGATTACTCGGCTTCGCGGGCGCGTTCGCTGCGGGGTTCGCAGGCGGGCTCGTCATGGGCGGCAGGATACGCGGCCGCCCTCCCGGACTCGGGGTCCTAGCCCTCCGCGAGCGTCTGGCCCTCCGGCAGGACGCCGCGCAGCATCGCGAGCGTCGCCTCGAGATCCGCGCCGGTCGGGCCGCGCAGCTCGAGGCTGATCCGGGCAGCCGTGTCCTCGGCCGCCATGGCCGCCGGTGGCACAGCCGCTGTCAATGGCGCGGCCACCGGAGCGGCGGCTTCGGCGGCGTCTGCGGTCGCCGGCCGCAGCTCGCCATCGGATCGAAGCTGAAGCCCGTGGTAGACGACGATTGCAGCGGCGGCGATCAGCGCCCCGAGCGGCGTCGACAGCTCGGAGACCGCGTTGCCGCCGAGGCCGGCACCCAGGAGGTAGCCGACGAGCCGGTAGAGGACGATCGCGAGGCTGCCCAGCGTCGAGACGATCGCGACGCCGATGGCCAGGAGGAGATACGCACGTCGCACCGCCGACGAGGCCTCGCCGGCCGGGTCCGCCTGACGCAGGGCGAGGAGGCGCGACCAGTTCCAGATCCAGAGCGGCAGCCCGAGGACGGCCCAGGCCAGGAATTGCGAAAGCTCGTGGCGCCAGCCGTCGCCGACGGTCCGGCTGCCGCCGAGAACGACGTCGATGAGCACGCCGACCAGCCAGCCAGTCGCGATTGCGCCGAACGCGAGCCCCACGGCGGCGCCAACGTGTCGATCGAGGCGAGCGGCGAATGTGCGCCGGCCCGGATCGCCGGTCGCGCTCGCGGCATCGCGCCCCCAGCGCCCGTGGAGCCACCAGATCGCGAGCCACGGCACCGCGGCAGCGGCGGCCGCCGCGATCTGGACGGCCAGGCTCGGGGACACGTCTGCGCTCGTGCCAAGGACCTGACCCAGGACAGCCCCGAGGCCGCCGGCCAGCGCGATGATGCTCGCGAACGCGGCGACCGCGATGACGAGCGGCCAGTAGCCGAGCCGGATGCGCGAGGTCTGCTCGCTCGCGCCGTGCCAGCCGTCAGACGCCGCGACGCGATCCGAGGCCCAGGCATGGGATACCCAGGCGGCCAGACCGACGATTGCGGCCGGCAACGCCTGCCGGAGCTGGTACGCGTAGCCGCCTCCGTAGATCGCATCGGGCGATGAGGTGCCGGAGACGTAGACGATCGCGACCTTCGCGATCTCGCCCAGGCCCTGCGCAAAGATCACGAGGCCGAAGAACGTCACGACGTAGCGGTACAGCCGCGGAAGCCAGGCGGCTCCACCGTGGAGCTCCCCGCCGGCGACGTCGACGCGGCGCGTCTGCGCGTGGAGCGCCCATCCGGCAGCGACAACGAACAGAGTTGAGATCGTCCCGGCGAGATCCTCGTAGCCGTAGTAGTCGTCGCTCAGCGGCATCAGCCTGCTGACGACGATCCGAACAAGGCTCATTGCGGCGATGGCGGCCACGAGGATGAACACCGCAAGGACTGCGCTGAGGTAGAACGCCCGGATGCCCGCGCGGCGTTCCGCTTCGGCATCGGCGCCGCGGCGGACGCTCCGTTCGACGAGCCACCAGTGGATGGCCCAGACCGGCAGCCCGACGCCGACGAGAGCGATCGCGAGGCTCAGCGCCTGGCGATCCCCCGGATCGCCGCCGAAGACGGGCACGCCGCGCAGCCCGAGCCCATGGAGGGCAACCGTGAGCAGGGCCTGGGCGCCGACCGCGAGGACGGCCAGTGAGACCGCTGACATCGCGTAGAGATAGAGCCGCCGGACCGTGTCCATCACCCCTCCTCATAGACCATGTAGTCGCGGGCAAGGTCGAGGAAGACGAGGGCGTCGGCGATCCGCCACGCCCCGTCCTCGAGCTCGAGACTGATCTCGCGCTGATCGCGGTAGGTGTTGACCTCGAGACCGCTGCCGTAGGTCGTCTCGACGACCAGGTAGATCGTCGCCCGTGAGCCGTCGATGGTCGAGCGATCGATGTACACGGTCTCCCTCACGTCGCCGCCCCGGGACTCGCGCCAAAGCTTCGACGTCGCGACGTAGTCATCGAAGGTGATCCGCTGCCGGGCGGCCTCTGAGAAGCTCGAATAAGCGGTCTCGAGATCGCCTGCATCCCAGGCCTTGAGATACGTCTGGACCGTCGCCTCCGGCGAGCCGACGGCGAACTCCTGTGGCTGCCGGCGATCGGCCAGCATGACGATGACGATGGCGACGGCAACGAGCGCGACGAGGCTCCCTGCAATCAGACCGATCGAGCGACCGTTCGACACTGACTCACCCTACGCTGCGAATTGGGCTCGCACCTGATGATCACGTAGACGCCCGGGGCGTCCGAGTGTTGCGATCGGCGACCGTCAGGGCTCGCCGAAGCGGGCCGGATCGAAGGCCGGATCGATCTCGACCGGTCGGCCGAGGACGAGGTCGGCGACCTGGCGCGCCGAGGCCGGACCCGTCGTGATGCCCCACGGTCCGTGCCCGGCGCAAACGAACAGGCCCTCGACCCACGGTATCCGGCCGATGAGCGCTCGTCCGTCGCGCGATTGCGGTCGGGCACAGGCTCGCGTCTCGCGGATCGGCGCGTCGAACAGCGCCGGCACGAAGGTCGTCGCACGCCGCAGGATCGGCTCGGTCCAATCGCGAAGGTCGGGCTCGTCAGGCAGGAACGTCGAGCCGACCGCGGAGACTCCGGCGGCGGTCACGACGCTGGTCTCCGGCCGCAGCTCGTCCGACGTGATCTGAGGCTCGGTTGACGGGTGCGCCGCCGGATCGTCCATCGCCTCCACGCCGAGCGCCTCGTCCATGGCCGCCTCCTCGAGGACGTGGATCGGCGGCTGGTTGACCACGGTCTCGACAACGACGCCCCAGGACGGCCGGATTGGTCGCCAGCGACCCGACGGATCGACGATCGCGCACGTCCACGGCCCGGCCGCGACGACGACGGCACCGGCCGCGATTCGATCACCCGCGACGTCCACACCCACGGCCACCCGACCATCGAAGATCGGGGTGGCCTCGCGACCGAGCCGGATCGCGACCCCGGCACGGTCGGCCCGGGCCGCCCAGGCATAGGTCGGCGCCGATGGGACGACCGGGAAGCCGATCGGCACATGGAGAGCCCACGCCTCCGGTGCCATCGCCGGCTCACGCGCGAGCAGGTCCGCGCCGCCGAGGACCTGCGTGGGCAGGTCGGGCAGCAGGTTGGCGAGCTGGCGTGCCCGGCCCCGCACGACCGCCTCGTGATGGGAGACCAGCAGCAGACCGGCGGGCCCCGCTGGCAGGCGGAAGCCCGCCTCTGGCACGGCATCGGCGAGCGCCCGGTAGTGCGCCAGCGACTCCGTGTAGAGCGGGACGAGCGGCAGGTCGAAGGGATGCTGGATGACGCCTGAGTTGCGGCCGGAGGCGCCGGCGGCAAGCGCCTCGCGCTCGACGAGCGTGACGCGCGCGCCGGCCTCTGCCAGGAACGTGGCCGTCGCGACGCCGCAGATGCCGCCGCCGATGACGACGACGTCAGGCGCCGCCACGGATCAGGCGGTAGCGGACGTGAGGGCTGGTCGGCTGGCGCCGGCGGCGATCCGCGCCAGCGCGGCGACGACGCGGTCGACCTCGGCGGCCGTGTTGTAGTGGGTCAGCCCGATCCGGACGACGCCCCCGGAGCCGAGAAGACCGAGCCGTTCGATCAGCCCGGTCGCGTAAAAGTCGCCGTTCCAGACGGCGATGCCTTCGTCGCCGAGCGCCCGGGCGACGCTCGCGGGGTCGCGGCCGGCGAGCGTGAGTGCCGCCGTCGGCGTCCGCCGATCGAACGCCGAGCGCTCCGTGATGCCGTAGAGGCGCAACCCGGGGATCGACTCCAGCCCGTCGGCCAGATGCCGGTAGAGCTCCATCTCGTAGGCCCGGATCGCGGTCATGCCGCGCACGGTGCGCGCCCGCCGGGTCGCGCCGGAGCCGCCCGCCGCGGCGCCGATGTCCGCGATGTAGTCGACCGCGGCAAGCGTGCCCGCATAGCCTTCGTGGTTGCCGGTGCCCGTCTCGAACCGGTCTTCCGCCGGTCGGATCTTCAGGCTCGGCAGTCGCTCCCGAGCGCTGCGACTCGCGTACAGCGCGCCGACGTGTGGCCCAAAGAACTTGTAGACGGAGCAGGCGAGGAAGTCCGTACCCACGGCCGCGACGTCGATCGCGAGGTGCGGGGCGGCGTGCACCGCGTCGACATACGTCCACGCCCCGGCGGCGTGAACGCGGCGCACGATCTCGGCGACGGGGTTGATCGTCCCGACCGCGTTCGAAGCCCAGCCGAAGGCGACAAGCCGGGTCTTCGGAACGAGGAGCTTGTCGAGGTCGTGAAGGTCCAGGGTGCAATCGTCGAGGCGGGGCTCCCAGGTTCGAACGGTCAGGCCTCGCTCCGCGGCGAGCGTCAACCACGGCCCGATGTTCGCCTCGTGATCGAGGCCCGTGACGATGATCTCGTCGCCGGGCTGCAGAACGGCGCCGATCGTGCGGCTGGCATGGAACGTCAGGCTCGTCATGTTCTGGCCGAACGCGATCTCGTCCGGTCCGGCGGCGCCGAGCAGATCCGCAACCGCTTCGTGGGTCGCCGCAACGATCTCGTCCGAGCGGCGCGACGTCTCAAAGAAGCCGCCATGGTTCGCGTTCGAGGTCCGGTAGTAGCCCGCCACCGCATCGATGACCGAGGCCGGGACCTGGGTTCCGCCGGGGCCGTCGAAGAAGGCGATCGGCGCGTCGCCGTGGGTCAGGGAGAGGGCCGGAAAGAGGGCCCGCTGGCGCTCGACGTCGAAGCCGGTCATCGAGCGGATCGTACGGGTTCTCGATCTCTTCGATTGCCGCGCAGGTCGTTGCCGCGTCAAGGGATCGCGAGCCCGAGGTACCATCGCCCCGATGCCGACGAGCCGTGCGACCGCCCCGCCCCTGACGGCCTCGGACCCGCGACTGACGTCGTGGCGAGCATTCCTGCGCGCCTACCACCAGGTTGCGCGGCGGCTCGACGAGGACCTCCGCGCAGAGCATGACCTGTCACTCCAGGAGTACGCGGCGCTGCTACAGCTCGCCGAATCGCCGGAACGGCGCCTCCGGATGGGCCGCCTCGCCGATGGTGTGCTGCTGTCGCGAAGCGGCGTGACGCGGCTCGTCGACCGCCTCGTCGAGGACGGGCTCGTGGACCGCCTCGCCTGCCCGAGCGACGCCCGCGGCGCCGAAGCGATCCTCACCGAGACCGGCCTGAAACGCCTCCGTGCCGCCGCGCCGACGCATCTCCGCGGCATCCAGGCGTACTTCCTGGCCGCATTCGGGAGCGATGAGCTGAAGCTCCTCGAACGGACGATGGATGACGTCGCCTGCGGTCCAGCCACGCATGGCCGGCATGGCGCCGATCACGAGGTCAGCAGCTGACCGGTCGCCTCTACGCCGGCACGAGCGGGTTCGCCTACCCGGACTGGGCACCGCGCTTCTATCCCGACGGCCTCCGCGCTGACGCGCTCCTGCCGCACTACGCGAAGTCGTTTCGAGCCGTCGAGCTGAACAACACGTTCTACGCACGACCGACCGAGGCGAAGATCCGCGGCTGGCTCGCGGCAACCCCGGACGACTTCCGGTTCGTGGTCAAGGCCCAGCGCGGCGGCTCGATTCGCGCGCTCCTCATGACCCCGGCCGAGAGCGTGCCCTGGCTCACCGAGTCACTCCCGACGTTCGGGGAGCGGTTGGGCGCCGTCCTCTTCCGGGTGCCGAACAACGTCCGACGCCTCGCGGACGGCGCCGCAGACGCGAGACTCGCCGCGTTCCTCGCCGCCTGGCCGGCCGCGATCCCGCTGGCGATGGAGTTCCAGCACGAGTCCTGGCACGTCGACGAGACGTTCGACGCTCTGGAGCGGGCCGGCGCCCCGCTCGTCACCACAGAGCTGCCGGAGAGCGAGCAGCCGCCCGACATCCGCGTGACCGGCCCGTTCCTGTACCTCCGCCTGCGGCGTCTCGACTACGGCGCCGGCGAGATCCTGGCCTGGGCCGGGCGACTCGGGCCGTTCCTCGACGCCGGCCGTGATGCCTACGTGTTCTTCCGGCACGACGACACCGGCACGGCGACAGAGCTGGCGAAGGAGCTCCAGGCGCGGGTCGAGTCGGGCTAGCCAGCGGCTCCGTGCGGATGACCACGTTCGTGGTCGACGCGATGCGTGTACTCGGCCGGGCCGAAGACCACGAGGACGACGAGGTCCTCGGTGATGTCGAAAAAGCGGTGCTCGACGTCAGCGGCAACGAAGATGATCGAGCCGGGACCGACCGTACGTGTCTCCTCGCCGACGTGGATCCGGGCCTGGCCGCTGACCACGTAATAGACCTCGTCCTCGGTGTGCGGCGCCTGGGGATCCGTCGCACCGGCTTCGAGCCGGTACAGGCCGACCGACAGGTCGTGGCTCCGGACGAACTCCTCGAACAGGCGCCCCGACGTCGTCAGCCGCGCGAGGACGTCGCTGACCTCGTGGAGCTCCATCGCGGCAGGCTAACACCGCCTGGAACCGCGATCCGACATCGCGCGTAGAGTGGGCATGATGACCACTCGGGGGCCGGGTCGCGTGCTGGCCATCCTGGCGTCGCTCGTCCTGATCGCGTCGGCCTGCTCGACGGACCAGACCGCCAGCGACGAGCCGACGTTCGCCGCTGTCTCCGGCGCCCCGAGCCAGGAGCCCTCGGCGAGCCCGCAGACGACGGACTGCGACTGCGAAACGGGGACGCCAGCGGCCGAGGCCTCGGCGAGCGAGTCACCGTCGCCGGCTCCGTCAGCGGCGCCCGCCGCCACACTCAAGCCGTCCCCCAAGCCGACGCCCAGGCCCACGCCGGCACCGACGCCAGCACCTACGCCCGCCCCGCCCGCCGGATTCAATCCGAACAACGTCTCGGTCACGCTGAAGAAGGTTGCGACCGCTCCCGGCCGACCGCTCGCGATCGCAAACGCCGGTGACGGCAGCCATCGGCTCTTCATCGCGGGCCAGGACGGACTCGTCTCCGTCTTCGATGCGAATGGCCAGGTCCTCGGGACGCCGTTCCTCGACATCACCGGTCAGGTGTCCGGCGGCGGCGAACAGGGCCTCCTCGGGCTCGCGTTCCACCCCGACTTCCCAACCGACCCGCGAGTCTTCGTCTACTACACGAACAACGGCGGCGACATCGTCGTGTCGTCGTTCACGGTCAATCCCGGAGCCCCGAACGTCGTCGTCGGCGGCAGCGAGAAGATCGTCATCACGATCGAGCACAGCCAATTCGGGAACCACAACGGTGGCGGCCTCCTGTTCGGGCCGGACGGCTACCTGTACCTGGCGACGGGCGACGGTGGCGGTGGCGGCGATCCGTTCGGCAGCGGCCAGGACAAGAACACGTTGCTCGGCAAGATCCTGAGGATCGACGTCGATGGCGGCGATCCCTACGCGATCCCGCCCGGAAACCCGTTCGCCGGCGGCGGCGGCGCGCCCGAGGCCTGGCTGACCGGCCTTCGGAACCCGTTCCGCTTCTCGTTCGACCGGTCGAGCGGCGATCTCTGGATCGGCGACGTTGGCCAGAACGCCTTCGAGGAGATCCACCGCGTGCCGGGCGGCAGCGCCGGCGGGCTGAACTTCGGCTGGCCGATCATGGAGG